>JAIOII010000031.1 GCA_019912685.1 Kofleriaceae bacterium | reverse complement strand
GTTCCCGTGGCAGGGCCGCCTGGCGCGCGAGGTGACGGCCCTCGTCGGCACGACGCGCCAGCCCGCGCTCGTCGACGGCGGCGTGGTGTGGCGCGAGGGTACGCCGCCGTCGGTCGCCACCGAGGATCTGGAGGATCAGGTGACGCCGGTGATCGAGGTGCGCAACGAGGCCGGCGCGTGGGAAGCTCCGAGCGTGCCCGCCGACCCGCAGCTCTCGTACTTCCTCAGCGCGGGCGCGGTGGAACGACCGTGGCAGGGCAGCGACTCCACCAAGGTCGGCAAGGCGTAGCCCGCGTGACCGACGCCTTGCGTGCGCTCGGCGTCGCCGCCGCGTGCGGCGCGTGCGCCGCCGAGACGCCGATCCCCGAGGGCGCCGTGCCGCTCGACGCGATCGTCACGGCGCGGCAGCTCGCCGGCGCCTGGGAGTGGGCTCACGTCGAGGTCGAGGACGGCACGCTGCGCCGCGAGCGCGAGCGCTGGACGTTCGCGCCCACGCCGGATCCCCGGCGCCTCGTCGGCCGCTACACGCGCGACGTGCTCGTCCGCTCGCTCGACGGCGTGCCCTTCCAGTGCAACCAGGAGACGCGCTACGACCAGCGCAGCGAGATCTTCGTCGAGGCCACCGCGATCGCGACCGGCGTCGCGATCCGCGAGATCTCGTACCGCGTCGATCCCGGGCCCTGCGAGCGCGGCCTGCGCGAGCTCGGCTCCTACGTCGGCAAGCTCCACCGCGGCGAGCTCGAGCTCGTGTGGCCCGGCGGCGAGGCCACGCTCACCCGCGCCACCGACGCGCCGGAGCCGCCCCCGCCCGCGCGCGCCGAGCCGCCCGGCGGGCGCTGGACCTGGAACGTCACGTCGTGGACGCGAGTCGGCATGGTGCGCGAGGAGCACGAGGACTGGGAGCTCGCCGTCGGCGACGACGGCATGATCGGCGGGACGTACGTGCGCGAGGTCCGCGAGCACTCGCCGGACGGCGACGTCATCGCGTGCGCCGGCGCGCCGAGCTGGGGCTTCGTCGATCGCTACCTCGTCCGTGGCAAGCCGACCGAGGACGGCGGCGGCGACTGGCGCATCGAGGAGATCGATCTCGTCGCCGGCGACCACCCGTGCATCGCCGCCACGCCGCGGCGCACCCTCGACAGCGCCGTCCTGGCCGCCGACGGCGAGCACGTCGTGATCCGCTGGCGGGGCAAGCGCCGCCAGGTGCTCCTCCGTCCCGGCGACGAGTAGCTACGCGGTGTACATTCGTGCGACGTACTCCTCGAGCATCCGGTCCGAGGAGAAGCGCCACGCCGACATCGCGATCGACGCGCGCATCATGCGCACCCAGCGCGCGCGGTCGCCGTGGTACGTCGGCAGCACCTCCTGCTCGAGCACGGTGTAGAGGCGCTCGCGATCGCGCAGGTCGATGCGCACCGCGGCCGCGTCGTCGAACGCGTCGTCGCTGCCATCGGGATCGCCGATCTTCCAGCCGGTCACGCCGTGCTCGCAGCCCTCGGGCCACCAGCCGTCGAGGATGCTGACGTTCAGGACGCCGTTCATCGCCGCCTTCATGCCCGACGTCCCCGACGCCTCGAGCGGGCGGCGCGGGTTGTTGAGCCACACGTCCGCGCCGCGCGTCATCGCCGCGCCCAGGGTCATGTCGTAGTTCTCGAGGAAGACGACCTGCCCCGGCCAGCGCCGCGACGCGCCGACGAGCCGCGACACCAGCGCCTTGCCGCCGGCGTCGCGCGGGTGCGCCTTGCCGGCGTAGACGATCTGCGCGCCGCCCTCGCGCAGGAGGCGCTCGAGGCGCGCCTCGTCGCCGAGGATGAGATCGGCGCGCTTGTACGGCGCGGCGCGCCGCGCGAAGCCGATGAGGATGCGATCGTGCGCGAGCGTCACGCCGGTGCGCGCCTCGACGAGCTGACACAGCTCGGCCTTCATCGCCAGGTGCGCGGCCCACAGCTCCTGGGCCTGATGCTGCTCGTCCTTGCCCGGCGCGAGCGCTGCGCGGACGCGCGCGTCCTGCCACGTCGGCACGTGGACGCCGTTGGTGATCGCCGTGATCGGCGCGGCGCCGCTCACGCCTTTCCACATCGCGCGCGCGGTCTCGCCGTGGAGCTGGGCCACCGCGTTGGCGGCGCGCGCCAGGCGCAGGCCCGCCACCGTCATCGAGAACGGCGCGCCGCCGATCTGCGTCAGCTCGGCGTCGGTGAAGCCGAGGTCGGCGTCCATGCGCCGCATGACGTCGAGGCCATGCACCTCGTTGCCGGCGGCGACCGGCGTGTGCGTCGTGAACACGACGTGCTGGCGCAGGCGCTGGACGCGCTCGGCGAGCGAGCCGCCGCCGAAGCGGTTCTCGCGCAGGAGCTCGAGCCCGGCGAAGACCGCGTGGCCCTCGTTGAAGTGATAGACGGCGGGATCGATGTGCAGCGCGCGCAGGAGCCGCACGCCGCCGACGCCGAGCACGATCTCCTGCGCCAGCCGGTCCTCCTCGCCGCCGCCGTAGAGGCGCTGCGTGATCCAGCGATCGTCGTCGCGCGCCGGCTCGAGCAGGTACAGCTCGGCGCTCGTGTAGCGGCGCACGCGGTACGCGCGACAGGGCACGTGCTTGCCGCGCACCGTCACCTCGATCTCGACGTTCAGGAGCTCGAGCCCGTCGCGCGACGTCTTGGCGTAGTGATCGGTGGGATGGCCGGCGCCGTCGATGCGCTGCTCGACGTAGCCCTCGTCCCAGAGGAGCCCGATCCCGGTGACCGGCAGGTGCAGGTCACCCACCGACTTCATGTGGTCGCCGGCCAGGATGCCGAGACCTCCGGCGTAGATCGTGAACGACGGATCGAGCCCGAACTCCATGCAGAAGTACGCGACGCGGGGTCGGGCGATCGGCGCTGTGGCGAACATCGTCTCTCGACCATGCAACGCCGGCGCCTGCCGGATCAAGCCGCGGTGCGTTGTCAAACGCAACGATTCTCGGTCATTCGCCGTCGACGAACGCGACACGGGCGCTAGTGCCCGTCAGCGCTGGAGGATCAGCAAGCCCCGGTGTGAGTCGGCGACGTAGATGCGGCCGCGCCCGGGATCGACATCGATCCCGATCGCCCCCTCGAAGAAGCTCGTCCCGTACCGCCGGTCGTACCCCGGCCAGGTGTTGAACCAGGCCGTCTGCCGCGGCGCGGCAGGATCGGTGATGTCGATGACGCGCACGCCGTCCTGGTAGTACGCGACGAACACCTCGGCGCCCGCCGACATCACGTTGTGCGCGCTGACCTCGGGCCGCGTCTGCCACGCACCGACCTGACGCAGGAAGCTGCCGCTGCCCTCGGTCACGTCGACGAGGCGCAGGTGCGAGCCCCACTCCTCGTCGCCGTGCGCCGCGATGCGGCGCGCGCCGACGCTCGTGACCCAGCTCGAGTGGCTCGACGTGTCGTCGCCGTAGCCGACGAACGTGCCGACCGCGCGCGGCGCCGCCGGGTCCGACACGTCCGCGATCACCATGCCGCCGTTCCAGAAGTTGAGGTACGCGCGCTCGCCCTCGACGTAGAGGTCGTGGAGGAACGCGCTGTCGGGGATCTCGCGGGGGAAGAACGTCGAGCGCAGCCGGGGCTCGCGGGGGTCGGCGATGTCCCAGATCTCGAGGCCGACCCGCGTGTTGGCCAGGTAGGCCTTGCCGCCGTCGATGAACAGCGTGTGCACGTTCGGGTTGGCCATGAACCCCGGCGTGCCGAAGTGCGCCACGATCGTCGGCGCCCACGGCGCCGACACGTCCCAGACCACCGCGCCGACCAGGTTGGAGCCCATGATCGCGTAGCGCCGGCCGGCGGCCTCGACGAGCTTCACGTCGTTGTAGATCTCGCCGTCCGCGGCGTACTCGCACGGCCCGTGGCCGACGTCGACCGGCGCGAGCGGGTCCGAGACATCGACGATGCGGAGGCCGTCGCCGTAGCGGGCGAGGTACGCGAGGTCGTCCGTGACCCGCACGTTGACCGTGGGCGCGTCGGCCCAGCCGGCGCCCAGGTGTTCCGCCAGGAGGGTCAGCCCTCCCGCGTCGGGCTCGTCGAGGCGTTCGACGCGCCGCGCCGTGGCCTGCGCCAGGAAGCACTCGTCGGGCGTGCAGTAGGCGTAGGCCCCGAGGAGCTCGCCGTTCGCCTGGTTGCAGAGGAGCAGGCTTCGCGACCGGTCGTCGCCGAGGTCGCGGTAGAGGAAGAGGGAGTGGTCGTCGAGCCAGGCCCGCGACGCGTCGCCGCCGGCGAGCGCGCCGGCGTACTCCCAGCGCCCGACCTCGTCGAGGCGCGACGAGCCGCTGCCCGTGTAGCCGTCGCTGTAGGTCGCCTGGAAGTGGAAGATCCCGTCGGGCTCGACCCCGGCCAGCGCGCCGGGGACGCAGCCCGCCTCGCGGCGGTCGAAGTCCGACGGGCTGTCGTAGCGGCCGGGGCCGTCGGGCAGTCCGCCGGGCCCACCATCCTCGTTGTCTCCACACGCGGTCGCGGCCCCGGCCGTGACGATGACCACGACCAGGTGGGAGACACGGGTACGTCGCATCCGCGGACTCTAGGGGAACTCCGGCCCACCGCCGTTAACAATTCTTGGCGCCAGCGATGCGCTCGTACATGATGGGGGTGTGGGTACACGGCCCGCACGCAAGGCGAAACGCCCCGCGGTGTCGCCGGAGGACGAAGCGTTGTTCCTCCAGGCGATCGATGGAGCTACGCCGCTCGCCGGCCGTGATCGCGTGCGCCCGACCCCGCAGAAGTCGGCGGTGGTCGTGCCGTCGGTGCTGCCCCCGCGTCGCACGCTGACCCTCGACACTGACGACGGTCGCGTCAGCGGCCGCGCCGAGGGCGTCAACCGCGCGCAGGTGAGTGCGCTCCGCGCCGGAAAGGTGCGCGTCGAGGCCACCCTCGACCTGCACGGCGACACCGTGAGCGTCGCCCGGCCCCGCCTCGAGAAGTTCCTCTCCGACGCCGCGCGCGATCGCCGGCGCTGCGTGCTCGTGATCCACGGCAAGGGCCTCCACTCGGACGGCGTCGCCGTCCTGCGCGACGCCGTCTGGAGCGCGCTCGCGGGCGAGCTGTCGGGGCTCGTGCAGGCGTTCACCATTGCTGCCCCCGCCGACGGCGGCGAGGGCGCCACGGCCATCATGGTGCGTCCGTGAGGCGCGGGATCCGGCTCGCGCTCGCGCTCGTCCTGGCGCTGGGCGTCTGCCTGCCGGCGGGGATGGCCGAGGCGCGGCCGCGGCCGCG
>JAIOII010000248.1 GCA_019912685.1 Kofleriaceae bacterium | reverse complement strand
CACGTCGTCGGCAGCAGCGGGACCTGGGGCGCGAGCGCCGATCTCCTCGGCGGCGCCATCGGAGTCGCGCTGGCGTTGCTCTCCGCCTTGCATCCGGTCGAGCCGGCCTGGGATCGCCTGCTGCTGTGCGATCTTCCTTGTTGACGTGGCCAGTCAGAGCTCCTGATCGCAGAGCGACGTTTGCTGATAGGTCCAGCAGTCGGCGTTGCAGGTCAGTCCGCCGCTCGGCGACGTGACCGACGAGCAATTGCCGTAGCTGACGAAGCCGCCGCCGCCGCCGGCACCCTGCATCTCGGTCTTCGACAGCACGCGGATCGTCTCGGCCTTGAACGCGAGCTTCTGCTTGATCTTGCGCATGCCGCGCGCATCTAGCACGTCACGTGCCACGGGGCGCGCGAGAGAGTCCGTTACTCGCTCAGCCGTCGCGCCCGCCCGACCTCGACCTCGAGCGCCGCCGCGCGAACCTCCCAGATCTTGATCGTGCTGTCCCACGACGCGGTCACCACGAAGGCCTCGTCCGGCGTGAACATCGCCGACACGACAGGGTGGCTGTGCGACGCGAGCCGCGCGACGGCGCCGAGCCGCTCGAGGTCCCAGACGATCGCGCTGCCGTCCTGGCTGCCCGAGATCGCGAGCTCGCCGCCTGGCGCGATCGCGAGGGCGTAAGAAGGCGAGCCCGGCGTGTGACCTTGCAGGTGCGCGAGCAGCCTGCCGCCCTCCAGATCCCAGAGGTAGATCCGGTCCGAGTCCGCGGACGCCGTCAGCAGGCGTCCCCGGCGATCGAAGCGCGGGGTCCGCAGCAGCTCGCCGTTCTTGAGCACGTGTCGCGGCTGACCGGTGCGGTCCCAGACCCGCAGCGTCTTGTCGGTGGCGGTGGACACGATCGCGCGCTCGTCGGGCGAGAAGACGACGTCGAGCACGGGGCCGACGTGTCCCGCCAGCGCGAGCTCCCGCTGCCCTGTGGTCGCGTCGAATACGCCGACCGTGCCGTCGCCATTGGCCGACAGGATCGTGCGCCCGTCGCGGCTCAGCGCGAGCTGGGCGACCACGCCGGCGCCGGTGTCGATCGCGCGCACGAGCGCACCGTTTCGGGAGCGCACCTCGATGACCCCGGTCGTCGTCGAGAGCACGATGGCCTGGGACGTGAGCTTCGCGTCCTCGTACGCGCCCGCCGCGCTCGCGACGGCGGAGCCGGTGGCGGCATCGACGAGGTATGCGCCGCGCGTTGTCGTATAGAGGACGTGAGCGCCCTCGATCGCCAGGCTCGACACGTCGCCGCCGTCGCCGGCGACCCGCCAGCGCTCGCGGCCGGTCGCGCGCTCCCAGCCCCGGATCGTGCCCGTGTGGTCCGACGTCACGAGCGTCGCACCGTCGGGGGTCACGGCGAGGCGATCGGCGCGCGCCGGCAGCTCGAGCGCGGAGGCGTATGCGCGCGCCTCGGCGTTCCATACCCGCACCGTGCCATCGAGGCTTGCCGTCACGATCGTCCGTCCATCCGGGCCGAAGTGCACCGCGGTGATCGCCTTGCCGTGGCCCTGGAAGCACTGCACGAGCGCGCCGCTCGGGATCGCGTAGACGCACGCGCTGCCCGCCGCGTCGGCCATGACGGCGCGCCGACCCTCGGCATCGAGGCTCGTGGCCGTGAGCTTGGCGCGCCGGTCGCCGAACGCGCTGAGCATCGTGCCGTCGAGGCTCCAGACCCTGGCGGCCCCCGTCTCGCTGGTGGTCACGACGTAGCTGCGCGACGCGTCGACGAGCGCGTTCACGATGCGTCCGCCGTGGCTGAACACCGCGAGCGGTGCCCGCGCATCGACGTCCCACAGCCGCGCGCTGCCGTCGGCGCTCGCGCTCAGCAGCAGCTCCCCGTCGCGAGAGAAGGACACTCGCAGGATCTCGTCGCCGTGCCCTTCGAAGGTGTGGAGCAGGGCTCCGCCCGGGTCCCACAGCGTGATCGCGCGGCCGTCGCTGACCGCCAGGTGGCGCGCCGAGACGTCGAGGCGCGCGATGATGGGGACGGCGATCGGCAGGCGCCGTACCTCGCCTCCGGAGGCCACGTCCCAGATCGCGACCTCGGTCTCGCTCTGGGTGATGACGGTCCCGTCGGGGCCGAAGCGGATCTCGCTGGCGCTGCGCGGCAGCTCGATCGCTCGCCCGCTGGTCGGTTCCCAGATCTTCGGGACCGACCCGGCAACCACGACGCGGCGACCGTCGTCGTCGAACTGTGCCCACCGCGGGGCGATGCCGTTCGCGTGCTGAAGCTCGGTGCCGCTCGCGAGATCCCACACACCGACGCGACCGTCACCGTCGCGCACGGTGAGGAGCTGGGTGCCATCGGGGGACAGCTCGGTGTAGCGCACGGGTGCGCCGACCTCGAGGACCTGGAGCTGGGCCTCTCGCGACGCGGTCGCGCGATGCAGCATGAGCGCCAGGCCGCGCCCGCGCAGGCCGGCGTCGTACGCCTTCACCAGCTGCTCCGCGGCCAGGACCACGTCGCCCTCGAACAGCGCCTCGCGGCCGCGGGCCTCGAGCTGGTCGATGAGGTCGCGCTGCGACTTGGTCGCGAGCTGATCGGCGGTCGAGCGCAGGCGAAACAGGACCACGACCGCGATCGACAGGATCGCCACCACGCTCGCGATCGAGATCCTCCGCACGCGCCGGCCACGCGCCGCCTCGGAGAGGCTCGCCCGCGCGAACGCTTCCTCGCGCTCCGACAGCCGGCCGGCTCGTTGCGCGCGCCAGCGCTGGAGCTCGGCGAGCACGTCGCCGCGCCACAGGAGGCCGGTGGGGCGGTCGCGCTCGTGCCACTGCCGGGCGGCGACCCGCAGCTGGTCGCGCAGGCGCGCCTCGGCCTTGTCCTCGCGCACCCAGTCGCGCAGGCGCGGCCACGCCTCGATCAACGCCTCGTGGACGATCTCGACGCGATCGATCGCGTCCGGTCCCTCCGAGGCGACCAGCAGGCGCGCATCGATCAGCGTCTCGAGCACCCGCTCGGCGCGCGGGCTGGCGAGCATCGTCGTCAGGTCGGGGCGCGAGACCACGGCGCGGGTCTCGTCGGCGGTCACCAGGTGGCGGAACGCCTCGCGCACGAGCTCGCGCTCCTCGGCGGGCATGGCCTCGAGCACACCCTCGGCATGGCGAGCGAGCGCGCCGCCGACGCCTCCGATCGCGGCATACGCCGCGACCGTGAGCTGGCGCGTCGTCGGGTCGCGCTCGGCCCACAGCGCCGCGACGGTGAAGGCGAGGAGCGCGAGCGCGCCCGGCTTGCCCGCGACCGCGTCGACCATTTCCGCCGGCAGCGCGTCGCTCTCGAACGCATAGCCGGCGCGCCGGGCCGGCTCGACGAGGATCCGGATCAGGTCGGCCGGCATCGGCGTGGTGAGCACCTGGAGGCCCCAGGTCAGGCGCTCGCGCAAGGACGCGAGCTGCTCGGCGCGGACCAGGAAGTCGTCGCGCAGGGTGAGGACGACGCGCACCGGATCCTCGGCCGAGCGCGCGGCAAACACGAGCGCGTCGGTGAAGCGCGCGCGCTGCGCCGCATCGGGGCACAGCGTGAACAGCTCCTCGAACTGATCGACCACGACGACGATGCAGCTGCCCTCGCCGAGCCCGCGCAGCGCGCGACCGAGCGCGTCGGGATCGTCGGCGAGCTCGCGCTCCAGCTCGATCTCGCCCCCGAGCCGGCGCACCATCGCGTCGAGGGCGGCGATGGGCTCGGCCCCGGGGCGGATCGTGATGGCGCGCCAACCGTCGGGCAGGTTGGGCACGACCCCCGCCTGCACGAACGATGACTTCCCCGACCCCGACGCGCCCACGACGGCGATCAAGCTCTGAACGCGCAGCCGGTTGAGGAACGCGTCGGTCTCGCGCTCGCGCCCGAAGAACCGCGCCGCGTCGGTGCTCGCGAACGCGCTCAGCCCGGGATACGGCGAGGTCTCCTCGACCGGGGGCTCGCTCGAGGTCGCCGACTCGTCGAGCACGCGATGGGCGAGCCACGTCCAGACACCGTCGCGGTTGCACTCGAAGCCGGCGGGCAACGCGACCAGCCGCGTCGCGTCGCGCGTGCCGCGCCCGTCGACGAGGAAGAGCTCGTCGGCCGCGCCCGGGGTCGGCGAGGCGACCTCGACGAGCGGTGCCAGCGACAGGAGCAGGCGGCCCTCCGCGGTGACCAGACAGGGCGTGTTCGGCGGCAGCCCGATGGACCGCGCCAGCGACGCGCGCCGCGGCCGGCGCACGCCGGTCCACAGCTCGAGCCGTTCGTCGCGTGTCACCACCAGCGGGTAGTCGAGGACGAACGCGAGCTCGTCGAGCAACACCGCCGCCTGCTCGACGGCGGCGCCGAGCTCGCCGCGCAGCGCGGCGAACGGGTTGTCCTTGCCGCTGCAGAAGCGCGCGAGCTCGGGAAGCGGGAACTCGTCGTCGGCCAGCGACGCGCACACCGACCACCAGTCGTCGTCGTCGAGCCGGCGCTTGCGCAGCTCCTGGACCAGCGCGCGGTCGGCGACGCCGGTGCGGCCTCGGCTCGCGCGCCAGGCCAGCACGATCACGCCGAGGTAGTGCACGAACGTGCGCTCGAGATCGGCGAGGGCATCGCGTCCTTCCCGTACGCTTCGTACGGCGTCGAGCGCCGCGACGGCCTCGGCGAGCGGCTGCGGCGCCCGCCGGATCCACTCGTCGCGCAGCCGCGATGGGAGCTGCGGGATCGCATCGGGGACCAGCCCGGCGGCGGCCCGCAGCGCGGCCGCGAGCTCGAGCGTGCTCGCGTGGCGGTCGGCCGGCGCCTTCGCCAGCGCGCGTGCGATGACCTCGCCAAGCGCCGCCGGGAAGCCGTCGCCGAGCGACGGCGGCGTCGCCTCGAGGTGCGCCTGCATGAGCTCCACCGCGCTCGCGCCGGTGAACGGCCGGCGGCCGGTGAGCACCTCGTAGGCGAGCACGCCGAGCGCGTACACGTCGGTGCGCTCGGTCGCGTCCTGGCCGTGCCACTGCTCCGGCGCCATGTAGGCGGGCGAGCCGAGCGCCGCGTCGCGGCTGGTCAGCTCGACCTCGGCGTCGCTGCGCGGCACGGCCGGCTCGATGATCTCGCGCCGCGCGACGGGCTTGGCGATGCCCAGGTCGAGCAGCTTCGGCAACAACCGGCCGGCGCGGCTCAGCACCATCACGTTCGAGGGCTTGATGTCGCGGTGGATGATGCCGCGCTCGTGCGCGGTGGACACGACCTCGCACAGACACTCGAGGAACGGGATCGCCGCCGGGAGCGCGAGCGGTCCGCGCTCGCGGAGCCTCGCGTCGAGCCCGGTGCCGACGACGAGCTCCATCGCGATCCACAGGAGCCCGTCCGGCTCGGTGCCGAACGCGTACACGTGCGCGGCGTACGGATGATCGAGGCGGGAGGCGAGCCGGGCCTCGCGCAGGAAGCGCTGGATCGCCTGCTCGTTGTGGCGCAGCACCGAGCGCAGCACCTTGACCACCGCCTCGCGCCCGAGCATCGGCTGGGAGGCGCGGTAGACCGCCCCGTAGCCGCCCTCGGCGATGCGCTCGCGGACGATGAAGTCGCCGAGCTTGCGCCCGATCAGCGGATCGCCCACCACCTTGGGCGGCGGGTCGTCACCGCCGAAGCCGTCGGTCATCGTCACCGACGGCGAGGGCCCGCGCGTCACGTCGAGCACCTCCGCGCCCGCGGTCGCGTCACCCGGTCCTTCCGGTTCCGCCACCAGCGCAGCATGCCCGACCGGGCGCGCGCGTGACAGTCTCGCGCCGGTCGCAGCGGGCGGGTTCGTGAATTTGCCGGCGGCGCTTTCGCGCCCGGCTGCAACCACGCCTCGCTCGCGATACGCTCGCGGCGGAATGACGATGGAGCAGCCGCAGTTCCTCCTGCGTGCTTGCCGCGCTGCCCTCGGCGTCGACCTCGTCCTCGCGGCGGGCAATGTCGGGACCCGCTGGTTGCTCGGAGAAGGCGCCGACCTTCACGTGTACGACGTGTTCCTGGCGTGGAACCTGCCGGGACATGCGGTCGTGATCGCCATGCTGCTCTCGATCCTGCGATCGAGCGGCGAGCTCGCGGCCGTGCGCGGACGGCTCCGCATCATGCTCGCAGCGGCGGCATGGACCGCCGTCGTGGCGAACTGGATCATCGGCGGGTTCGCGGTCGCCGTGAACCTGGCGCTCGCGGTGTTCGTCGTGTGCACGGTCCGGCTCTTCCTCGGTCCGGGCCTTGGGCTCTGGTGTCTCCTCTCGGTCATCGCCGCCGATCTCGTCGGCGCAGGCCTGCGCATCGGCGGCGTGTTCCCGGAGCGCAGCGCCATTCCCGACTACGTGCTCGAGAGCTCGATGCGCGCGCTCGGTTCGGTCGCCTGGCGCGCGATCGTGACCACGGCGATGTTCGTCCTGACCAGCTTCGTCGCGGCGCGCTTTCGCGCCGCCGAGAGCGCGCTGCGCGAGCGCAACCGCGAGCTCGAGCAACGGCTCGCCGCGCAGGCCCCGCTGCTGCGCGACTCGCCCGAGCCCGAGCC
>JAIOII010000030.1 GCA_019912685.1 Kofleriaceae bacterium | reverse complement strand
GATGTAGAGCCCGTCGAGCCCGAGCGGGCCGGCGATCTCGTCGGCGAGGAACTGCGGCACCGGCCGGCCCGAGACGCGGCGGATGAGCTCGCCGATGACGTAGCCGTACGTGAGCGCCTGGTACGCCGTGGCGCCGGTCGGCACCGGCGCGGGCGCCGCGGCGGCGAGCGCCTCGACCATGTGGTCCCAGTCGAGCATCCGGCGCGCGTCGTCGATCAGGTCGCGGATGTTGAACAGGCCCGCCTTGTGGGCGAGCACGTCGCGCACCGTGATCGCGCCCTTGCCGGCCTGCGCGAAGGCGGGCCAGTAGCGCGCGACCGGCGCGTCGTAGTCGAGCTCGCCGCGATCGGCGAGCACGTGCAGCGCGGTCGAGACCACGCCCTTGGTCGTCGAGTACGAGACGGCCATCGTGTCGCGCTGCCACGGCCGCCCCTCCTCGTCCTTCACGCCGCCCCAGACGTCGACGACGCAGCGGCCGCGGTGATACACGCAGACCGCGGCGCCGCCGCGCTGCCGCGCTGCGAGCTGCGCCGCGAGCTGTTTTGCCACCGGTTCGAAGCCGGGCTCGACCACGCCGTGGACCACGGGAGAAGCATGGCACGCTCCGGCCGACCCTTCGACTCGGCCAGCGGCCTGAGCGTCGGTCAGGGGCGGCGCGCCGCGGCGGCGAGGCGGACGCCGTCGATGATCGTCAGGAGCACGAACGTGCCGTCGCGGCGCGTGGCGGCCGGATCGTCGCTGTGCGCGGCGGCCATCGCGACCTCGCTGACGGCGGCGAGGAAGATGCGCGCGGCCATGGTGACCGGCACGTCGGCGCCGATGAATCCGTCGCGACGCAGGTCCTCGATGAGCGCGATCACGAGATCGAGGCCGATCGCGTGATCGAGGCCGCGGCCCTTGGTCCGTCCCAGCACGCCGGGCGCGTCGCGCAGGACGATGCGCTGATACGTCGGGTCGGCCGAGGCGTCGAAGAACGCCTCGAAGGCGGCGGCGACGCGCGTCATCGCGTGGTCCCCGGCCGCATCGATCGCGGCCTTCACCTTGGCCGCGACCTCCAGCTCGAGCTCGACGTAGACGGCCTCCAGGAGCGCCGCTTTGTTAATGAAGTGGTGATAGAGGGCGCCCTTCGTCACCGCCGCCCGGCGCGCGATGTCGTCGAGGGACGCGCCCGCATAGCCGTGGGCCGCGAACTCGTGACGCGATGCGTCGAGCAAGGATCGCCGTGTATCTTCGGCGTGTTGCGCACGACGCGTGACTGGCATTCCCCGAGTATGTTACATACCGCCGGTATTCATGCAAGCGGCGCCGTCCGCGCCCGAGGGACCGCACATGACGAACGTCAACTTTGCTTCGCTTTCGGCCTCCATCTCGATCGCCCTGTCCTCTGCGAGCCTCGCCGCCTGCGGCGGCGACGATCCGTTCGCGACCAACTCGTGCTCCGACGTCGCCACCACGTGCGTACAGATCGGTGGCGGTGACGTCGACGCCTTGCAGAACGCGGTCAACTCCGTCGAGCCGAACACGACGATCATCCTCGGCTCGGGCCGGTTCGTCATGACGAACTCGCTGACCATCCGCACCGACGGCATCCACCTCATCGGCCAGGGCATCGACGAGACGACGCTCGACTACGCCGAGACGACCGCGCAGGTGAACGGCGTCGACGTGCAGAGCGACGACTTCCTCGTCCAGGACCTGACCGTGCTCGACGCGCCCAAGGACGGCATCCGCGTCGAGGACTCCGACGGCGTCGTCTTCCGCCGCATCCGGACGAGCTGGACCGCCGTGTCGGATCCGACCAACGGCGCCTACGGGATCTACCCGGTGAAGTCGAAGCGCGTCCTCGTGGAGGACAGCCGGGCCGAGAACGCGTCCGACGCCGGGCTCTACGTCGGCCAGTGCGAGCACGTCATCGTGCGCAACAACGTCGTCGCCGGCAACGTCGCCGGCCTCGAGATCGAGAACACGCAGTACGCCGACGTCTACGGCAACACCGCCGAGGACAACACCGCGGGCATCGTCGTGTTCGACCTCCCGGGCAACCCCATCGTCGGCCGCGACGTGAAGCTGCGCGACAACATCATCCGCAACAACAACCACATCAACTTCGCGCCCGGCGGCACGGTCGCCGTCATCCCGGTCGGCACCGGCACGTTCGCGATGGCGTCGCGCCGCGTCGAGATCACCGGCAACACCTACGAGAACAACAACACCGGCGACATCGCGCTCCTGAGCGGCCTCATCGTCGAGAGCGACGAGGCGCGGTGGGAGCTGGCGACGGCGTCCTTGAACGGCACGTGGGAGGACCTCGGGCTTGCCGCCGGCGCCACCGCCGGGACGATCACCAACTTCCGGAGCGAGAACATCGTCGTCGCCAACAACACGCACTCGGGCTCGGGGACCATGCCCGACACGCTCGACCCGATGATGTTCGGCGTGCTCCTCGTCCTCGTCTACGGCACGAGCCCGATCGACAACATCCTCTACGACACGATCGGCGAGACCAGCTTCCACTCGACCGACGCGACGATGAACACGAACGACAACCACATCTGCGTCGGCGGCAACACGGGCGGCACCTTCGCCAGCATGAACGTCGAGGTCCAGTCGGTGCAGAACATCGTCCCGTTCTTCCGGCCGGCGGCGCCGTTCGCCCCGTTCGAGTGCACGACCCTGAACGGCGGCCCCGTCGTCGCCCCGACGCTCTGATGCGCGCCGCTCGCTGCATCGCGCTCGCGGCGCTCGTGGCCTGCGGCGGCGGCGACGACGATGACGGCGGCGGGGTCGATCTGACCCAGCCGCCGGTCGTCGACGTGACGCAGCCGCCGCCCCAGCGCCTCTCCGCGTACAACCTGTTCGCGTGGGACCCGCAGGCCGGGTACGCGTGGAACCCGATCGACGAGCGAGTCGTCGCGTACGACCTCAACACCGAGCTCTTCTCCGACTACGCCCTCAAGCAGCGCGCGATCTACGTGCCACCCGGCGCTGCGGTCGGCTACGACCCGGAGCTCGCGTTCGACTTCCCGGTCGGCTCGGTCATCATCAAGAACTTCGCGTTCCCGACGGACCTCCGCGCGCCGACCGAGGACGTGACGCTGGTCGAGACGCGGCTCCTCGTCCGTTACGCCGACGGCTGGCGGCCGCTGCCGTACGTCTGGGACGACGCGCAGGCCGACGCCGTCCTCACCCCGGCCGGCGACGTCCGCGCGATCAGCTTCGTCGACGACCTCGGCGAGGCCCGCACGTCGAACTACCTCGTCCCGCAGCGCAACCAGTGCGAGACCTGCCACGCGCGCAAGCCGAGCGAGACCGCCGAGCCCGAGATGGTCGCGATCGGCCCGAAGGCGCGGCACCTGAACCGCACGTACGACTACGGCGGCGCGGTCGGCGCGGTCAACCAGCTCGAGCGCATGAGCGCGCTCGGTCTGCTGAGCGGCGCGCCGGCGCCGGCGTCGGCGCCGGCGGCGTACGACTTCCGCGCGATCGCCGCCGGTGGCGTCGCCGCGATCCCTGCCGCCGACGTCGATGCCGCAGCGCGCACGTACCTCGACATCAACTGCGCCCACTGTCACGACCCGAGCGCCGTGCAGGGCATCACGTCGCAGCTCTTCCTCGGCCACGACAACACCGATCTCTTCCGCCTCGGCTACTGCAAGCGCCCGGGCAGCGCCGGCGCCGGCACCGGCGGCTTCGAGTTCGACATCGTGCCCGGCAACCCGGACATCTCGATCCTCTACTTCCGCATGCACACGGAGGAGGTCGGCGCCATGATGCCGCTCATCGGCCGCTCGCTCACGCACACGCGCGGCAGCGAGCTCGTTCACGCGTGGATCGCGGCGATGCCGCCCGACGACTGCGTGGGGATGTGATGAGGCGCGCGGTCGTCGTCGCGGCGATGGTCGTCGCCGCCTGTGACCCGTACGTCGATCGCCCGCCCGCGCCGGCGCACGACGGCATCCACGGCTTCGCCGGCGGCTGCTACGTCATGGACGCGACGCCGCCGGGGAGCAGCAACACGCGCTGGCTCGCGGCGTACGACGGCGGCGATCGCTTCGCGTTCTGCGCGACCTCGGACACGGCGGCGGCGCGCTTCCACGTGCGCGCCGCCGATCTCGGCACGTACCTCTTCTACGACGAGGAGGGGCGCTACCTGGTCGGCGAGGACGATCGCTTCCAGCGCGCCGCCGAGCTGGACTCCGACATCCTGCTCCTCGACGACACGTTCCGCTCGCCGGCCGAGTGGGACCTCGAGGTGAGCGCGCACGACCCCGAGCGCTTCCAGCTCCGCCATCACGCGACCGGCAACTACCTGACGACGAGCGGGCTCACCGACGACGTCGCCGAGGCCGCGGTCGTCGCGCTCTACCCCGCGACCGGCTGCGCCGAGTTCCCGGAGCTCACGGTCGACGCCGACGGCGCGGTCGCGCCGCGGCAATGGCCCGACGGCGACGTCTACGGCATCGTCGAGACCCACGCGCACCTCATGACCAACTTCGGCTTCGGCGGCGGCGGCATCTTCCACGGCGCGCCGTTCCACCGGCTCGGCGTCGAGCACGCGCTGCCGAGCTGCGAGCAATTCCACGGCGAGGAGGGACGCCGCGATCTCGTCGGCTACGCGTTCTCCGGGCTCGGCGAGGTCGACACGACGTCCTTGCTCGCCGTCTTCATCGCCGCGATGACGCCGGAGTTCAACCATCACACCGATGGCTACCCGACGTTCACCGACTGGCCCAACGCGTGGAAGACGTCGACGCACCAGACCCAGTACTACCGCTGGATCGAGCGCGCCTACCGCGGTGGGCTCCGGCTCATGGTGCAGCACGCGACGACCAACTCGGTGCTGTGCGAGCTCATGACGGGCCTCGGCGCGCAGCAGGTCCGCTACGCGTGCAACGACATGGTCGCGGTCGAGCGCATCATCACCGAGACCTACAACCTCGAGCGCTACATCGACGCGCAGGCCGGCGGGCCCGGGCGCGGCTGGTTCCGCGTGGTGAAGAGCCCGGCCGAGGCGCGCGCCGTCATCAACGAGGGCAAGCTCGCCGTGCTCCTCGGCATCGAGACGTCGAACCTGTTCGACTGCTTCCTCACGCCGCCGCCGGGGCAGCCGGCGTGCGACGCGGCCA
This sequence comes from Kofleriaceae bacterium, assembly GCA_019912685.1. Lineage (GTDB taxonomy): Bacteria > Myxococcota_A > Polyangia > Haliangiales > Haliangiaceae > UBA2376. The sequence continues at coordinate 1,328 of JAIOII010000030.1, read as the reverse complement.
AGGTGCGCGCCGAGCTCGATCGCTTCCACGCCCTCGGCGTGCGCGCGATCTTCCCGGTGCACAAGTTCGACAATGGGTTCGGGCCCGGCGACGGCGACCGCAACGTCGGTCAGATCGGCAGCTTCATCAACAGCGGGCACTACTCGAACATGGTGACCGACTGCCCCGCGGTGTACTCGGTGTTCGACAAGGGCCGGGTCACCTTCGGCGGCATCAACATGCCGCGCGCGAGCTACCTCGAGCCCGCGCCCAACGACATGAGCACGTTCGCCGGCGATCCGATCGGGACGGTCGCGCCGTTCGTGGGCGCGCTCATGGAGCCGGCGCTCGAGGGCGATCACTGCCAGAACGCCGGCCTGACCGAGCTCGGCGAGATCTTGATCGAGGAGCTGATGCAGCGCGGGATGATCATCGAGGTCGATCACCTCCCGCGCCGGTCGTACGTGCGCGCGTACGAGCTGCTCGTCGCGAACGACTACCCGCCGGCCGCGACCCACGGCAACAGCAACGGTGGCCTCGTGTACCGGCTCGGCGGCATCTCGAAGGGCGGCCTCGGCCGCTGCGCCGATCCGGAACGCCCCGGCGCCATGGGTGACTCCTTGCGCGCGCGCGTCGCCGAGATCGTCGCCAACGGCGGGTATCCCGCGGAGGGTTTCGGCTTCGACCTGAACGGCTTCGCCGGCGGGCCGCGTCCGCGCTTCGGCCCCGACTCGGCGTGCGGCGACACCCCGCAGGCCAATCCGATCACGTACCCGTTCACGTCGTACGCCGGCGATGTGACCTTCACCGAGCCACACCTCGGCGATCGCACCGTCGACTTCAACACCGAGGGCATGATCCACCTCGGCCTCCTGCCCGAGCTCATCGAGGACGCGCGGCGCGACGGCGTCACCGACGTCGAGCTCGAGCCGCTCTTCCGCTCCGCCGAGGGCTACCTGCGCATGTGGGAGCGCGCCGAGGCGCGGGGCGCGGCGCTGCGTCGTGCTACGTTGCCGCGCTGATGGTCGAGGGCCCCGATCTCCGGATCCTGCAGGCGAACGAGCGGACGCTCCTGGCCTGGGTCCGGACCGGCCTGGCGCTGATGGCGTTCGGGTTCGTGATCGGGCGCATCGCCGTGTGGCTGAAGCTCGAGCACCCGGAGCGAAGCGAGTCGGGGCTGTCCCTCGTCATCGGCATCGCGATGATCGCGGTCGGCGCCGCGTGCGAGGGCATCGGCGCCGTCCGCTTCGTGCGCGCCCGGCGCGCGATCGTGAAGGCCGAGCCGATCGTGCCCGGCGCGGCGGCGCCGGTCATGCTCGCGATCGTCGTCGCCGGCGGCGGCCTCGGGC
>JAIOII010000247.1 GCA_019912685.1 Kofleriaceae bacterium | reverse complement strand
GCTGATGATCTGGAACAGGAGGTCGGCGTTGCGGGCGTCGTAGGAGAGGTAGCCGATCTCGTCGAGGCACAGGAGCGTCGGGCGGCAGTAGTGGCGGAAGCGGCGCTCGAGGCTGCGTGCCGAGTCCTGCGCGGCAAGGTCGAGCAAGAGCTGAGCGGCGGTGACAAACAGGACGGAGTGGCCGGCGAGCACCGCCTGGTGCGCGATGTTGCGGGCGATCATGGTCTTGCCCAGGCCCTGCGGTGCGACGAGAACGATGTTGCGCGCGCCGTCGAGGAATTCGAGGCGGAGCGCGGCCTCGATGGCGTCGCGGTCGATGTGTTTGGGCCAGTCCCATTCGTAGTCGGCCATCGGTTTGAAGCGGCCGATGCGGCTGCGGGCAAGGCGCCGTTCGAGGCTGCGCTGCGTACGGTGCTGGGTCTCGCGCTCAGCGAGGAGCTCGAGGATCTCGACGGGTCCGCAGCGCTTCTTGGTCGCGGCAGCCACGAGGTCGTCGAGGTGGGCGGCGGTGTGGCGTAGCCCGAGAGCGCTGAGTCGTTCAGGCAGCGGAAGGTTCGTCATCGTCGGTCTCCTTGGAGAGGGCGTCGTAGTCGGTGAGGGCGTGCGGCGTGACGCGCAGGTTGCGCACGCGTGGGTCGTCGGGCAGGACGACGGGGATCGGTGGCGCGGTCTTGCGCGCTCGAGCGCGCTGGTCGAGAACGTGGGCGACCGACGCGGCAGAGACGGCGCCGCGCTCGAGCGTCTCGGCGAGCGCCGCGTCGACGGCAGCGGCTCCGTGGTCGTCGAGCAACCGGGCGAGCTGCGCAGCGTGCGTGCCGATGGGCTCGCCGCGCTGGGCGAGCGCGTCGAGAAACGCCGCAGCGCTCGGGCAGGCACCGCGCAGGCGGTCGCGGCGACGAAGTTCGAGAGCGCGGCGCTTGGCGGCGGTGAGCTTCTCGAGGTGGGTCGAATCCTCGACGACGACGCCGGCGTCGTAGCTGCGTGCGTGGTGAGCCAGCACGGTTACGCCATCGGTGACGCGAACCTCGGTCTCCGACGCGACCAGGGTGAGCGACTGGCGAATCCGGTCGTGCGGAATCGAGTAGTCGTTGCGGTCGAAGCGCACGTAAGGCTGCTTGCCCGACGCCACCGGTCGCACGTGGTCGCACTCGAAGCGGCTGGCCGGGAGCGGCAAGAGTCGACCGCGCTCCTCGACGAGCGCGTCGCCAACGGGGCGTCGGCCAGGGTCGCCTGGCACCGGCCGAGCGTGCGCGATGCGCTCGATCCACTCGGCGAGCTGGCGGTTGAGGTCGTCGACGGAGCCGAATCGCCGCGCCGCGAAGAAACCGTGACGCAGGTACTGGATCGCTCGCTCGACCTTGCCCTTCTCGTTGCCGCGGTAGGGTGCGCACGGCACCGGCGCGAAGTGGTAGTGCCCGGCGCACTCGAGGATCTGCGGGTGGAAGCGGATGTGCTCGCCGACGCGCTCGACGACGACACTCTTGAGGTTGTCGTAGAGGATCCGGCGCGGCACGCCGCCCAGGGCCTCGAACGCGAGCGCGTGCCCGCGGAGGAACGTCTCGAGGGTCTGGTCGAGGGTGAAGCGCGCGAACATCGCGCGCGACCACGACAGCACCAGCACGAAGCACGACAGCGAGCGCGTCGCCGCGCCGACTTGGATCTTGCCGAAGTGCCCCCAGTCGACCTGGGCTTGCTCGCCGGGCAGCGTGGCGAGCTTGAGGAACGCCTCGGCCCTGGCCGTCGGGCGCACCGAGCGCACGTAGAGCCGTACTGGCTTGTAGCCGCCGACGTAGCCGCGGGTGCGGACCATCTCGAAGATGCGCGTCGCACGCAGCTTCGGGTGCTGGTCGAGCACCTCGCCGATGAACGGTTTGTACGCGTCGAGTAGCGACGGCCGGAACTGGCGCTGGGTGCGCACGAAGCGGTCGACCTCGACGGCGCGCTCGACGGTCTCGTGGTGCACGCCGAGCTCGGTGGCGATGGTGCCAACCTTCCAGTGCTCGGCAAAGAACAGGCGCCGGATTCGGGCGAAGAGCGCCGCGTCGATCATCGCGCCACTCCTTCGAGCACGAGCTGCGCGAGCTCGCGCATGTCACCCAGGCCGAGGCCGTCGCGGCGTCGCCGTCGCCGGCGGGGCACGAGCGTGACCTCGTACAGCGGCGCTCCGCCGACGAGAAGCGCGTCGGTCCAGGTACCCGTGTCGAACAAAGGCGGCGGCGTGTCCGCACAGAGCGCAGCGCGGACCGTCGCGCCCTGCCAAAGGCTCAGCGCCTCCAGCAGCGTCGTCGCCGCGCGCGGATGCTGCGGGTGCGACCGCAGTCGCGCCTTCAAGATCGTCTCGCTCGGCCCGGCCATCGCCAGGATCCGGGTCTCGTTCGGGTGCGGGTCGATGCCGACCCAGAGCGTTTCCATCGCGGTCCTCCTCGCCGGCACCATCGGCCGGCTCGTCCCCCACTACGCGGGTGGGCAACTTCTCGGGACCCTGATGCGTCACGTTCTTGCGGCGGTCGCGCTGGCGCTGCATCCGATCGGCGTGGTTGCGACGACCGAAGCGGCTTCGCTGATGTCGACGCCCGGCCTCACGCTGCTTGCGCCGACGGCTCGTCGCCGCACAGACCCGCGTGCAGTAGCGCTGCCCGCGGTCGCACCGGCGGCAGACGAAGAAGACCTGCCCGCACTCGGGGCGGGCGCAGACGACGAAGCGCAGCGAGTCCACGGCTCTGGCCGCGATCGCCAAGAACTGGACGTACGCCTCGCGCCGTGCGACGAACACCTCGTCGACGCGGCTCTGGCGTTGACCTGAAGGCTCGAGTTCGTGGCTCGGGCCTTCGCTCTTTTCGGCTGCGGGGTCGGCGTTCTATCCAGCCGCGTTCCGCTGGGCCAGTTCTCGGCGATCGCCGGCCGGTCGAGATTCACGCGGTTCTACGCGACCGCTGACAGCTGGCCCGGTTCTCCTCGCTGGGGGTGAGCGAACACCAAGTGCGACGGATCCTGCACGAGGTCGGGCTCATCGAATCGCCGCCGCCGGCCAAGGCGCGTGAGCACGCGCCGCGGCGGTTCGAGCGGGCGGCGCCGAACCAGCTCTGGCAGTCGGACATCTTCACGTTCCTGCTCCGCCGATCGGAGCGGCTCTACGTGTGCGTGTTCATGGATGACCACAGCCGGTTCGTCGTGGGGCACGCGCTGGCTCACCACCAGAAGTCGGCGCTGGTGATGGAGGCGTTCGAGCGCGGGGTCGCGGCGTACGGCCAGCCCGCGGAGGTGCTGACCGACAATGGCCGGCAGTACACGGTGTGGCGCGGCAAGACGGAGTTCGAGGAGCAGCTGGCGCGGAGGGGGATCCTTCACATCCGGAGCCGGCCGCAGCATCCGCAGACGCTCGGCAAGGTGGAGCGATTCTGGAAGACGCTGTGGGATGAGTTCCTGGGGCGCACGGTGTTCGCGCACGTCGTCGACGCGCAGCACCGGCTCGAGCACTTCATCAGCCACTACAACTTCCAGCGGCCACACCAGGCGCTCGACGGGCTCGTGCCGGCGGATCGCTTCTTCCGCGCGGCAGCGCACGTGCGCGCGGAGATCGAGCGCGCGGTGCAGGCGAACGAGCTGCGGCTCGCGCTCGAGCAGCCGCCGCGCAAGCCGTTCTACGTCGTCGGCCAGCTGGGAGATCAGCGGCTGTCGATCGCGGCCGGCGCGACGGGCCTCGAGGTGATGGTCGGCAACAAGAGCGAGACGATCCCACTGCAGGAGGACAGCGATGGCACGCGGACGGCGCGACGGTTCACGGAACAAGCTCAGGAGTCGGCCGTCCCCGAGGTGGCTGACGACGAAGACGGACCTGGACACGGTGGCGCGCAACCGCGTGATGCTGGTCCTGTCGGTGCTGTCGGGCGAGAAGCCGGTGACGGCGGCGATCGAGGAGGCGTCGATCTCGCGGGGCTTCTACTATCAGCTCGAGACCAAGGCGCTGAATGCGATGCTCCTGGCGCTGGCGCCTGGGGCCGACGGGGAGGCGAGTCCGGACGCGACGGGACTGCACGCGCGGATCAGGGCGCTCGAGGCGCAGGTGGCGAAGGCCGAGGCGGCGCAACGACGGGCGGAGCGCCTCCTGTTCCTGCAGCGCAAGCTGACGAGCTCGGGGCCGGTGAAGACCCACCGTGGACGACCGACGAGGAAGGCGACAACGCCCTCGACGCCGGCTGGGCAGAGAAGCTGGCGCTCTTCGACGACGAGCGCGACGAAGGGCTCGCCTCGCCGGAAGAAGCGCGCGACGACGGCAGCGTCCCTTCCGACCGCTTCGATCCCCACTGCGCCTGGCGCGATCGCGGACCCGATCGATGGGAGCGAAAACTCGCGGGCGAGCACGCCGCGAGCGACAACTTGATCGATGACGAAGGAACGACCTCCGACCTACACGCCGGCGCCGGAGCTACCGAGCGATCCGGAGCTGCGCCGACGTTTTGGCGAGATCGTGGCGGTGCTGTCGGGGCAACAGACGGTGTCGGGAGCGGCGCGCTCGCTCGACCTGTCGCGCAACCACTTCCAGACGGTCCTCCACCGGACGCTCACGGCGATGGTGGAGGCGATCACGCCGAAACCGGCGGGGCGGCCGGCGAAGCCGGAGCGAGAAGCGGCGCTCGAGGAGGAGAACCAGCGGCTGCGAGCGCAGCTGGAGGCGATGCGGGCTCGGTCGGAGATGATCGAGCGGATGATGGGAGTCGTGAGCGAGATCGCTTCTGGGAAGACGCGTTTGCCGCGATCTCAGCCGCGATCGAAGAGCAAGAAGCCGAGGTCCGACGATCCGGAACCAGCCTCGCCCCTCACCGAAGCGGTGACGAAGATGCGTGACGCGGACGTGCCGACCTCGGCGTGTGCGAAGGTCCTTGGCGTCTCGCCGTCGACGATCCAGCGTCGCGCCTGCGGAGCCGGCCGCGGGCGCAGGACGCCTCGTCGTTGCGAACGCTCGCACGACGTGGCGGCCTGCCAACGGGTGCGGAACATCGTGCGCGAGACCCACGGTGCGGTCGGGGCCGGGAACCTCGGCAGGATGACGGGCCTGCCGCGACGCGCGTGCGCCCAGCTCAAGCGGCGCGAGCTGCGAGAGATGGAGCTCGAGCGCAAGGCGCTGTGCCGCAGCGTGACCGTCGTGTCGCCGGCCATCGTGCGGGGATTCGACGCGATGCACGTCCAGGCGGTCGACGCGATGACGTACTGGCTCGTGGCCGCGGACGCCGCCGTGCCGTACCGCACCTCGATTGCGACGGTGCCCTGCTACGACGCGGCGCACGTGATCGCGGCGCTCGTCGCGGACTTCGAGCACCACGGTCCGCCGCTCGTGCTGCGCTTGGATCGCATCGCCTGCCAGCGCACCGCCGAGGTCCACTCGATGCTGGAGCGGTACGGTGTGCTGCCCCTGCACGGCCCACCGCGTTACCCGCGCTACTACGGTCAGCTCGAGCGCCAGAACCGCGAACACCGCGCCTGGCTCGAGCACCAGCCGCCATCGACTGCCACGGAGCTCGCGATGGCCGCCGAGCGCATGAGAACAGCCTTGAACACGCTCTGGCCGCGCCGTAGCTTGGACGGGTGCACCGCGGAGCAGGCTTGGCGCGCACGAGCTACCGTGACCATCGACCGCGGCGAGCTGCGCCGGGATGTCGAGCGTCGCGCCGCTGGCCTCATGAAAGCGGGTATCGAAGCGCTGCGAGCGCGTCGCGTTGCCATCGAAACAGGCTTGGAAGAACGAGGACTGCTATTCGTCCAACAAGGGAGCCGGTGCTAGGCAATTAGGACTCTATAAGTCACTCAGATCAGCTGGCGCGGCACA
>JAIOII010000246.1 GCA_019912685.1 Kofleriaceae bacterium | reverse complement strand
GCGGTACCTGTACCGGCCGGTGTCGTTCCCGCTGACGCGCTGCCTCGTGCACACGCCGGTGACGCCGAACCAGGTGTCGTACGCCGTCGGCGTGCTCGTCGTGATCGGGTGCTGGCTGACCGCGCGCGGCCCGATGTGGTCGGCGATCGCGGGCACGGCGCTCCTCCTGTTCGCGTCGTACGTCGACTGCTGCGACGGCGAGATCGCGCGGCTCAAGCTGCTCTCGTCGAAGTTCGGCGCGTGGCTCGACACGGTGATCGACGAGCTCTCGCAGATCGGCTACATGGTCGCGCTCGGGTGGCACTGCCGCCAGTACTTCGGCGTCGACTACTTCGGCGACCTCGGCTTCGACCCGTGGCTGTGGGCGATCGTCGTCGGCACGATCAGCTACGTGGTGACGATCTACATCGTCTACTTCAACATCATCGTCGTCGTCGGCTCGGCCAACAGCCAGGACTACGTCGGGCGCTTCGTCGTCGAAGACGGTGACCAGCCCGACACGGTGCGCCTGAAGCCGGCGGCGACCCAGGCGATCGCGACGCGCGACGACCTCAACCCCGCGCTCAAGTGGCTGGCGACGTACCTGCCGTACGTCGTGCGCAAGGACTTCATCTCGTGGGGCGCGCTCCTCCTCGCCGTCCTCCACCTGACGCAGGTCGCCTTCGCGATGCTGGTGATCGGCGGGCCGGTGACGGCGGTGATCGTCGGGATCGATCACCTCAAGCTGCGCCTCCAGCTGCGCGCGATCGCGCGGCGCGGCGCGCGGCTCGTGCGGCCCGCGTGACTACTCGACGCGCTTCATGATGTGGAAGCCGAAGTCGGACTCGACGACGCCGACCTCGCCGACGTCGAGCCGCAGGCCGAGTTGCCGGAACTCGATCACGAGCCCGGCGTCGGGCGCCACGTCGTAGGACTCGCCGGTCGCGGCCGAGCCGAAGTCCTCGCTGTGCTCGTTCATCAGCAGCTCGAACTCGGCGCCGGCGGCGATCTGCTTCATCAGCGCGCGCACCTCGCGCTCGGCCTCGAGCTTGGTGCGCGCCTGGCCGCGCGGGTCGCGGGCCTCCTTTTCCTTCCACGAGATGAGGATGTGCTTCACCTTCGTGCTGTTGGCGCGCGGCTCGCGGTCGAGGATCTCGGTCGACTCGACGGTGTCGGTCGCCGTGGTGGCGGTCGAGCTCATGCGATTGTTCATGGACGGGCCCGACATGCCGGTGGGCCCGCACGCGACGAGCGCGAGGAGAAGCAAAGGAGCCGTGAGGCGGTGCATCGCGATGGAAGCTAGCACGCGCTTGCGCCGGGCCGCGGATCCGGGCACGGTGCGCGCGTGTCGGACCCAGCCAGCGACAGCGCCGCCCCTCGCGCCCCCGGCGAGCTCATCACGTTCCTGCCGCCGCGCGTCTGGTACCTGACGTCGAACGGCGACACGATGTGGTGCCGCCGCCCCTACGGGTTCTGGTTCTCCTCCAGCGAGGCGGCGATGAAGTTCGCCGAGGCGATGGGCACCTCCGACGAGCTCTCGCCGATCGGCATGGACGCGAAGGATCTCGTCACCGACGAGGCGCTCGGCGCGCTCCGCGACATGGACGTCACCCGCATCTTCATCGATCCGCAGATCGACGCCGACACCGGCGACGTGCACGGCACGATCTTGCGCCTGTCGCCGGTGAACTGAGCCTCAATCCGCCAGCAGCATCAGCAGATCCTCGCGCGTCAGCCGCGCCGCCGCGTCGGCGCCGTCGAGCGCGGCGGCGGCGATCCGCCGCTTGTGCTCCTGCAGCGCGAGGACGCGCTCCTCGACGGTGTCGCGCGCGACGACGCGGTAGATCATGACCGGCTTGTCCTGGCCGATGCGGTGGGCGCGGTCGGCGGCCTGGTCCTCGACCGCGGGGTTCCACCACGGATCGAGGAGGAAGACGTGATCCGCCGCGGTCAGGTTGAGGCCGGTGCCGCCGGCCTTGAGCGACACGAGCATCACCGGCGGCCCACCCGGATCCTGGAACTCGGCCACCACCCCGGCGCGGTCGCGCGTCGACCCATCGAGCCGCGTGAACGCGAGCTTCTCGGCGGCGAGCGCCGGCTCGACGCGATCGAGGAGCGACGTCCACTGCGAGAACACGAGCGCCTTGTGGCCCTCGGCCGCCGCCTCGGCGAGCGACTCGATGAGCGTGTCGACCTTCGTCGACGAGTCGGCGTCCTGCCCCGGCAACAGGCCGCGGTGGCACGCCGCCTGGCGCAGGCGCAAGAGCGCCTCGAGCGCGGCCATGATGCTGCCGCCCTTCTCGAGCAGCGAGACGACCTCGGCCTGCGTCGCCGCGCGGATCGCGTCGTAGGCGTTGCGCTCGGCCTCGTCGAGCTCGACCCAGAGCACGCTCTCGGTGCGCGGCGGCAGCTCGGGCGCGACCTCCTTCTTCAGGCGGCGCAGGACGAACGGGCGGATGCGCGTGCGCAGCCGCTCGGCGGCGCCGCGATCGCCGGCCTCGATCGGCTCGGCCCACCGCGTCGCGAAGTCGACGCGCCCGCCCATCAGGCCGGGGTTGGTGAAGTGGAGCTGGCTCCACAGCTCGTCGAGGCGGTTCTCGACGGGCGTGCCGGACAGGGACACACGCCAGCCGCCGCGCAGGCGGTACGCGGCGCGCGCGAGCTGGCTGTCGGGGTTCTTGATCGCCTGCGCCTCGTCGAGGATGACGACGTCCCACGCGATCTCGGCCAGCCGGTCCACGTCGTTCCTGAGGATCGGATACGTCGTGACGGTGACGTCGGCCCTGGCGTCGAGCGCGCGCCGCGGGCCGTGATAGAGCGACACCGCCAGATCGGGGCGGAAGCGCCGCGTCTCGGCGAGCCAGTTGGGCGCGACGCTCGTCGGGCACACCACGAGCGTGCGGCCGCGCACCGCGCACAGCGCCTGCAGCGTCTTGCCGAGACCCATGTCGTCGGCGAGGACGCAGCCCATGCCGGCGTCGCGCGCGAACACCAGCCAGTCGACGCCGGCCTTCTGGTACGGGCGCAGCACCTGGTCGAGCCCGGCCGGCACCTGCGCCGGCGGCAGCCCGTCGAAGCCGTCGACGAGCGGCGCCAGCTTCGACAGATCGGGCGCAGGTGCCGGCCGGGCTCGACCAGGTGCTGCGCCC
>JAIOII010000245.1 GCA_019912685.1 Kofleriaceae bacterium | reverse complement strand
GGCCCGCCGCCAGCGCCGGCTCGAGGCCGTCGAGGACGACGGCCGCGTCGGCGGCGGTGGCCTGCTCGAGCACGCGCGCCGCGTCGTCGGGGTGACGCTCGACGAGCGCGACCACCACCCGGTCGCTGGCGGTCACGCCGGCTTCTCCCCGGACAGGAGGAGCGACGGCTTCTCGCCGAACAGGTGGGCCGGGATCGAGACCCGGCCCTCCGCGGTCTCGACCAGCACCGCGGTCGGCTCGATGGCGACGATCACGCCCTCGATGCTCTCGATCCGGATGCGATGACCGACCCGGTACGTCCGCGCCAGGTAGTGGCAGGCGACGAGGTCGCTGACCGCGCCGCGCGCACCCAGGCCGAACGCCAGCGCCGTCCCACCGAGCACGGCGCCGACCGCGATCGAGCCGAGCACGACGAGGAACGTGGCCTCGATGCCGAGCTGCTCGACCGCGATCACCGACGTGATGAGGATCGCCGCGACCTGCACCGTGGCGCCCAGCGTGCGCGTGTGGTGGATCCCCGACGTCACCGCCGTCGACATCACCAGGATCCGCGCCGCGTGACCGGCCAGCACGCCGAGCAGCACGATCGCCACGGCGGCGAGCACCCGCGGCAGGTACGCCGCGAAGCCGGCGAGCCAGCTCGACACCACCGGCACGCCGATCGTCGCGGTCGCGGTGGCGAGGAACACGAAGAAGACGAGCCAGAACACGATCCGGCTCGTGACGTCGACGACCAGGGTCTCCGCCTCCGCCTGCTCGAGCGTCATCGGTACGCCGCGCCGCCGCCCCATCCGATCGACGACGCCCACCAGCCGCGCGCTCCACCGCCGGAGCAGGCGCGCGGCGAGCCGGCTGAGCACGGCCGCGACGACGTAACCGACGAGGACGATCGCGAGCGCCACCACGCCGCTCGGGATGTTCTCCTCGGTCCAGACCAGGAACTGCTCCCACCGGATCTCGAGCCAGTTCATGTCCGGACTCTAACCGGTCCTGCGATCGGGCCGTGGCGCTTATCCGAGATCAGACGTCGGCGGACGACGCGCGACCGTCGAGGGCGCGGGCGATGGCCTGCAGCAGCGCGTCGAGGTCGACGGGCTTGGGCAGCGCGACGACACCGGGCTGGCTGCGGAGCTCGACGAGCTTCGCGTCGTCGTCCAGTCCGGACATCACGATCGCCGGCAAGGTGGGGCGCCCTTCGCGCGCCCGCGCGACCAGGCCCGCGCCGTCGAGCCGGGGCATGACGAGGTCGCTCACCAGGACGTCGGCCTGGAAGCTCTCGAGCTTGGTGACGGCGTCCAGCCCGTCGGCGGCCGTCTCGACGTCGAAGCCCTCTTCCTCGAGGAGCATCGCCAGCGCGCCGCGCGCGGCCGGCTCGTCTTCGACCACCAGGATGCGGGCGCCGCGCGCGCTCACCGTCGAGACCGCCGGCGGGACGGGCGCGCGGGACGCATCGCCAGCAGCCGGCATGACCTCGGGCGACACGAGGTGGCGCGGAAGCTCGATGCGAAACCCGGTACCGGCGTCGTCACGCGCCTCCAGCTCGATGGTCCCACCATGGGCCGTCACGAACTCGCGGCAGATGAAGAGCCCGAGGCCCAGGCCCTCGCGGCGCCGCCTGCCACGGAACGGCTCGAAGAGACGCTCGCGGAGCTCGAGCGGGATCGCGGCCCCGTCGTTGCGGACCGTCATCACGAGGACGTCCTCGCGCGTCCCGTCGACCGTGATCGTCACGGGCGCGCCGGACGTGCCGTGCTCGAGCGCGTTCGCGAGGAGGTTGGACACGACCTGCAAGACGCGATCGACGTCCCACGTTCCGGCGGTGTCGCCGCGCGCTTCGACGACGAAGCGCTCGTGGTCCGGCGCGAGCTCCTGCGCGGCCTGCTCGACGAGCCGGCGAAGATCGCCGGCGGCGGGATCGAGCAGCAGTCCCGCGCCGTGCCGGATGCGCGCGAAGTCGAGGATCTGGCGGATGAGCCGCCCCATGCGCTCGCCGCTGCGCACGATCGCGCGGGCCAGCTCGTCCACGGTCGCGTCCTTCGATCGCCGGAGCACGAGCAGCGCCGAGACGAGCATGCCGTTCAGCGGATTGCGCAGGTCGTGCGCGAGGATCCCGATGAACATCTCGCGCGTCTGGTCGGCCTCGCGGATCCGCTGCGCGGCCTCCTCGGCGTGTCGCTTCGCGCGGAGAAACGCGCCGGCGACGTGGGCGATGATCACGCTCTCGACGGCGAAGATGACCGCCTGGAAGGACGCTTCGGCCGTCGAGTACCCGGCGTGCGCGACGAAGAAGTGGGCGCCGAGCGGCGCGCTCGCGAGCGCGGCGAGGAGCCCCGGCCCGCGTCCGCCGACGAGGCCGCTCGCGAGCACCGCCCCGAAGAAGAGGACGAACGGCGCGCCCACGCCCGTCAGCGGGACCAGGAGCAGCCGGAGCCCGAAGGCGGCCCCGACGAAGACGGCCGCGAGCCCGTACCTTGCCCACGCCGCGCGCAGGTGCGTCAGGCGCCACCACCACGATGCTCGCGCCTCATCGCCCGAAGGGGGCGCTACGCGCGACGCCTCGGCCATCGGGATGGGAAGTTACCCTGGATCCGCGCCGGCGCGGGACGTCGCCGACGGGGCCCCGCCGGTACGGCTCGTGCTCGGCAAGGGCGCATGCCCTTCATGCTCGACGCTCGTGAGGCCATGGGACGCAACCTCGGAGATGCGCTGGCTCCGTGGCTGGAGAGAATCAGCGCAGCGAGGCAGGCGCGCACGTTCCACCCCGAGGGCATCGTGTACGCGGGCCACGTCGCCGCCGAACCCCATTCGCCGTTCCCGGCGCTGGCCGCGCGTCTCGACGGTCCGGTGCTCGCGCGCTTCTCGGCGGCGCTGTGGAAGGGCGCGCCGCGCTGGTTCGACGTGCTCGGCATCGCGCTCCGCTTCGGCGACGACCAGGATCTCCTCCTCGCGACCATTCGCAGCCCGTTCACGATGCCGTTCTCGCCGCTCGGCACGGACACCCGCGACCACGCGGCGAACCGCTACTGGGCGGTCTCGCCGTTCGAGGTCGCGGGCGAAGGTCGCCTCAAGTTCCGGCTGCGACCCCGCGCGCGCGACGCCGCGTGGCTCCTCGAGGCGCGACGCGTGTTCCAGTGGGGCTACCACCCGCTCGCGCGCATCGAGCTCGCGCGCGTCGCCGACGAGGTCGACCAGGCCGCGCTGCGCTTCGACCCCTACCGCAACGGCCGGGGCATCACGCCGAGCGGCCTCGTCCACTCGATCCGCCCCGCGGCCTACGCCGCCAGCCAGCGCGGCCGCGCCCGCGCTCACGGACGCTCGGAGTCGGCGACGACGATGGCGGCGGGCGGCGGCTTCTTGCGCCGCGGGTGACGGAGCCACTCGAAGAACGAGTAGACGATCGGCACCACGACCAGCGTCAGCACCGTCGACGTGATCAGGCCGCCGATGACGACGATCGCCATCGGTGCGCGGCCCTCGCCGCCCTCGCTGAGCGCGAGCGCCACCGGCAGCATGCCGAGGATCATCGCCGCCGTCGTCATCAGGATCGGACGCAGCCGCACCGGACCCGCGGCCATGAGCGCGTCCTTGGTCGACAGGCCCTCCTCCTTCTTGTGGTTGGCGTAGTCGACCAGGAGGATCGCGTTCTTGGTCACGAGGCCCATCAGCATGATGAGACCGATCATGCCGAAGATGGACAGGTTGGCGCCGCTGACGATGAGGCCGCCGAACGCGCCGACGACGGCGAACGGCAAGGACAGCATGATCGTGAGCGGGTGGATGAGGCTGTTGAACTGCGCCGCGAGGATCATGTAGACGAGGATGATCGCGAGCACGAGCGCCTGCAGCATGTAGCCGAACGACTCCTGCATCATCTCGGCGTTGCCGGACGTCTCCTGCACGATGTCGGCCGGCACCACCTTCCGCGCCAGCTCCTCGACCAGCGTCGCCGACTCGCCCTGGGCGACGCCGGGCGCCAGGTTGGCGAGCACGGTGATCTGTCGCGTGCGTGACTGCCGGTCGATCTGCGACGGGCCGACGCCGCGCTCGACCTTCACCACCGACGACAGCGGCACCAGCTCGTTCGAGCCGGCGCGCACGGTGAGGTTGCTGAGCGTGGTCAGGCTCTGCTCGTTCTCCGACGAGAGCGTCAGCTTGACGTCGTAGATGTCGAGGTCGACCGGGTCCTTGAAGTCGGTGACCTTGTCCTTGGCCGCCAGCGCGCGCAGCGTGGTCGCGATCGACGCCACCGGCACGCCGAGGTCCTTGGCCGCGGTGCGGTCGGGATCGATCTCGACCTGCGGCTTGCCCGACGTGTACGTCGAGTCGATGTCGACGAACTTGCCGGTCTTCCGCATCGCCTCCTGCAGGTCGGCCGACGCCTTGACCAGGCGGTCCATGTCGTTCGACCGCAGGTTGAACTGCACCGCCTGCTGCTTGAAGCCGGAGTCGCCGCCGGCCATGTCGACCTGGTTGACCGCGATCTTCAGGCCCTTCTCGGCGAGGCTCTGGTAGCGCTCGCGGGCCCACGCCATCACGTGCTGCTGCGTGAACGTGCGCTTCGACGGCGACACCAGGTTCACGTAGATCTTGGCCGTGTTGACCTTGCCGGTGCCGCCGCCGCCGACCTGGACGTACGTGGACTCGATGCCGGGGACCAGCTCGCGCACGTCGGCGGCGATGCGCTCGACCACGTCGGTGGTGTAGGCGAGCGAGGTGCCCACCGGCAGCTCGACGTCGATCGACAGCTGCGACCGGTCCTCCTCGGGGAGGAACTCGTTCTTGATCTGCCCGGCCATCCCGCACGACCCGATCAGGACGAACATCGCGAGGACGAACGTCCCCATCTTGGTCCAGAAGCTGCGCAGGACGAAGCCGAGCAGCCGGCGATAGACGTGGTCGATGCCGTCGAGCACGCGCTCGATCGCGCGCGACAGGATGAAGCGCTTGCCGTGCTTCACCTTGAGCAGGCGCGCGGACAGCATCGGCGTCAGGGTGAACGACACGAACAGCGAGACCAGCACGGCCACCGACACGGTCACGCCGAACTGGAGGAAGAAGCGGCCGATGAGGCCCTTCATGGTCGCGACCGGCAGGAACACCGCGACGATCGACAGCGTGGTCGCGAGCACGGCGAGCGCGATCTCGGCGGTGCCGGTCGACGCCGCCTGCATCGGCGGCTTGCCGCTCTCGAGGTGGCGGTGGATGTTCTCGATGACCACGATGGCGTCGTCGATCAGGAGGCCGATCGACAGCGACAGCGCCAGCATCGTCATCATGTTGAACGTGAAGCCGAGCAGGTTGAGGAACCAGATCGTCGCGATGACCGAGGTCGGCAGCGCCAGCGCGCTGATGAAGGTCGCGCGCGGATCGCGGAGGAACCCGAAGACGATGATGACCGCGAGCAAGCCGCCGAGCGCGAGGTCGAACTGCACCTCGTGGAACGACTTCTCGATGTAGGGCGCGTTGTCCTGCGTGATGGTCAGCGCGACCTGCTGGTCGGCGAGCTGCTGGCGCAGCTCGTCGAGCGCGGCCTTGACCTCGTTGGCCACCGCGACCGTGTTGGCGCCCGACGTCTTCTGCACGACGAGCGCGATCGCCGGCTTGCCGTCGACCGAGGCGTGCGACCGCTTCTCGGCCATGTCGTCCCGCACCTCCGCGATGTCGCCGATGCGCACCGCGAAGCCCGGGCCCGACACGACGGGCGCGTCGGCGATCTCCTGCAGCGACGAGAAGGCGCCCTTGGTGGTGACCACCAGCTCCTGGTTGCCCTCGGTGATGCGGCCGGCGGGCAGCTCGAGGTTCTGGCCCTGCAGCGCCATCGCCACGTCGGCCGGCGTGAGGCCGCGCGCCTCGAGGCGGGCGGGATCGACCTGGACGTGGATCTCGCGCTCGCGGCCGCCGATGACCTCGACGGCGCCGACGCCGGGGACGCGCTGGACGCGCTCCTTGACCACGTCCTCGGCGAGGCGCGTCAGCTCGCGCGGCGACATCGTCTCCGGCGCCGAGAGCGCCACCGACATGATCGGCATCGCGCCGACGTCGAACTTCTGGATGTTGATCGACTCGATCGCGTTGGGGAGGATCGCGTCGAGCGCGCCCATCTTGTCGCGGACGTCCTGGACGGCCTGGTCGCCGTTGACCTCCAGCTCGAACTCGATCAGCACCTGCGTGACCGACTCGAGGTTGACGGTGGTCAGGCGCTTGATGCCGCCCATCGACGACAGCGCGTCCTCGATCGGCTTGGCGACCTTGTCCTCCATCGACGCCGGATCGGCGCCCGGGTACACGACGGTCACCGACACGAACGGGAACTCGACCGACGGGAACAGGTCGACGCCGACCTTCGGGTAGCTGAACAACCCGAAGACGATGAGCGCCATCGTCAGGGTCAGCGCGAAGGTCCAGCGCCGGATGAAGACGTCGATGAAGGCCCTCATGGCGTCTTCTTCTGGCAGGCGGGCGCCGTCACCTCACCCGCAGGCGCGCCGACCGCGACCTCGGCGGTGAGGCCGGGGCGCAGCCCGCCGTCGCAGTTGTCGAGCACCGCGGTCAGCTCGATCGTGCGCGTGCGCGGGTCGACCATCGGCGAGATCTGCGCGACGTCGGCGCGCCGGACCTGACCGAGCGACGGGATCGTCACGGTCACGACGTCGCCCTGCTTCACCGACGTGAGGGTGCGCTCGGGCAGGCGGAACTTCAGCTCGAGCGACGACTGGTCCTGCACGATCACGACCGGCGACGGGGGCATCATCGTCGCGTACTCCCCGACGTTCATCAGCTTCCGGGTCACGACGCCCGCCAGCGGCGAGCGCACCGACGCGTCCCCGATCTGCTTCGACGACATCGCGATCGCGTTCTTGGCCGCCGCGATCTGCAACCGCGCGCCCTCGACCTGCGCCTCGAGCTGATCGAGCTGCTGCCCGGGCAGCGCGTTCTGCGCGACCAGCCCCTTGATGCGGTCGCGCTCCCGCTGCGCGGTCTTGAGCTGGAGCTCGGCCGCGGCGAGCTGGTTCGTGGCCTGCTGCCGCGCGAGCTGCTGGTCGCGGCTGTCGAGCTGGAACAGGAGCTCTCCCTTCTTCACCCGGGAGTTCTCGTCGACGAGGACCTTGGTGATCGTCCCCGAGCTCCTGGCGGCGACCGCGACCTCCTCGCGCGCCTGGAGGGTGCCGGTGACCGCGGCCTCGGCCGTGACCACCGAGCCGGCGCCCGGGCCGGGGCTCGTGGGCTTCAGGTCGGGGATCTCCGGCAGCGGCCTGGCGCCCGAGCCCGCGGCGGGCGGCAGGTCCTTCGGCGACTTGTCCGACTTCGCGCAACCCGCCGCGCAGGCGACGGCGACGGCCATGGTGACGGCGATGGCGGCGAGCTTGTTCATGACTTCCTCACTTCGCTCCAGGCATCTGCGGCATCTGGCCGACGGCGCGCACGAGCGCCATCCACGCGATCAGGTACTGGTAACGCGCGACGGCCTCCTGCGCGCGCGCACGCGCGACCTCGGCCTCGGCGTCGATGACGTCGGTCGCGGTCGCGAGGCCGCCCTGGATCTTGACGGTCTGGAGGCGATACGCCTCCTCGGCGGCGCGCAGCGCGCTCTCGTGCACGGTCAGCGACTGCCGCTTGCTCGACGCCGTCAGCCACTTGGCGCGCACGTCGAACGCGAGCTGATCGTCGAGCTCGTCGCGCAGCCGCGCCGCGCTGCGGCTGGCCGCCCGCGCCGCCGCCACGTCGTGGCCGCGCTTGCCCCAGTCCCACAGGTTCCACTCGAGGCTGACGCCGACGAAGGCCGAGTTCTTGGTGGCGATGAAGCCCTGGCCCTCGGTGCGCGTGTAGTTCGCGATGGCGAGGATGTTCGGGAAGTAGTCGGCCTTCACCGCCGCGCGCGCGAGCGACACCGCCTCGTCCTCGGACCAGCCCAGCGCCGGGGGCGTGGTGTCGACGGGCGCCAGCGCGAGGTCGGTGCCGTCGGGGAGATCGAGGAGCAGCGCGAGGCCGCGCCGCGCCGTGACGCTGCCGACCTCGGCCTCGAGCGCGCCGGCCTTGGCCTGATCGCGCGCGGCCTCGACGCGCAGCACGTCGACGTCGGCGAGGACGTCGGCTTCGCGCAGCGCGCGGATCTTCTCGAGGTTCGCCTCGAGCTGCTTCACCGACGTGATCGCCAGCTGGTGCAGGGTCTCGGTCTGCATCGCGCCGAGGTACGCCTCGGCCGCCTGGTAGCCGGCGTCGAGCCTGGCGACCTGCAGCTCGGCGGAGGCCGCGTCGATCGCCGCCTGGTCGCCGTCGATCAGCCGCCCGAGGACGATGAGGCCGCTGAGCGGCTGGGCGAGGTTGAGCTCGGCCGAGCCCGTGACGCGATCGCGCACGGTCAGCTCGATGACGCCCGACATCGGGCAGCCCGGGACCTCGGCCGGATTGCAGGGCTGGGCGAACGTGATCTCGTCGCTCCACATCAGCACGGAGGCCTTCGTGCTCAGCGACGGAAACCGCAGCGCGGAGGTCGACTTCTTCTTGGCACGGGCCGCGGCGACCTGCTCCTCCTGCAGATCGATCGCGAGGCTGTCGCCGGCGGCGAGCTCGATGGCCTCGGTCAGCGTGATGGTGCGCGCCTCGCCGGCGGCGGGGCCGGCGAGCGCGACGAGGACGACAGGGACGAGGAGACGGTTCACGGAGCACCTCCGAGCGCGCGCAAAGTGAGCGCGGTGATGAGCGGCGCCTTGTCGACGAGGCCGGCCTCTCCGCCCGAGCGGAGCCAGGCCTCGATGAAGCCGTGCATCGCGCCGGTCACGAACGCGAGCTGATCGTCCACGGCGACGTCGTCACGCAGCTCGCCCGTGGCCACCCCGTCGGCGATCGCCTCGCGATACACGGCGAGGATCCGCTCGCGCCCGGAGTCGGACTGACCGGCCATCGCCTCGCACTGGGCGTGCGCGACCTCGGGCTGCTGGCGCAAGACGAGGAACATGGCGCGGTGATCCTCGATGAAGCGGAACATCGACTCGACCAGGTCGCCGATCCGGAGGGACAGGTCCTTGGCGCCCGCGCCGGCGGCGCTCAGCTGCTCGACCGCGCGATCGCTCGAGCGGCGCACCATCGACCCGAAGATCGCTTCCTTGCTGTCGAAGTAGCGGTAGAGCGCGCCCACGCTCATCCCGGCGCGGCGCGCGATGTCCTGCATCCTCGTCGCGGCGTAGCCACGATCCGCGAACTCGGCCTCGGCGGCCTCCAGGATCGCGTCGCGGTAGACCGTCAACGCGCTCTCGCGCGCGACCGCGCGCACGGCCGCTCGCGGCGCCGCGCTCCGTTTCGGGCGGCGCGGCGT
>JAIOII010000244.1 GCA_019912685.1 Kofleriaceae bacterium | reverse complement strand
GCATCGCCGCGCCCACGCTCGTCCTCACCGGCGAGCTCGATCCGCTCGTCCCCGCCGATCGCGCGCGCCGCGACTTCGCCGCCCTGCGCCAGGCCACGTTCGAGGTCGTCCCCGGCTGCGGCCACGCGCTCGCCCTCGAGGCTCCCGCGCTCGTCGCCGCCCGCGTGCTCGCGTTCCTCGCGTGATCAGGCGGCCCTGGCCAGCGAGCGCACCATCTCGAGCGCCTCGCCGACGTGCTTCTTCGCCTTGAGCTGCGAGTCGAAGCGCATGCGCACGACGCCCTGCGCGTCGATCACGAACGTCACGCGCCCGGGGATGAGGCCGAAGTCCTTCTTCACGCCCATCCGCTTGGCGGCCTCCCCGCCCTTGTCGGTCAGCAGGCGGAACGGCAGGCGGTGGTTCGCCTTGAACTTCGCGTGGTCCTCGGCCGAGTCGCGCGACACGCCGACCACGTCCGCGCCGGCGTCCTGGAAGTCCTGGTACTGGTCGCGGAACGAGCACGCCTCCGCCGTGCAGCCGGTCGTCTCGTCCTTGGGATAGAAGTAGAGGACGAGCACCTTCGACCCGATCAGGTCGCCGAGGCGAACCGGGCCGTCGGGGCCGAGGAACGTGATGTCGTCGGGAACGCGCGCACCGGGCTGGAGGTCGGCCATGCGGCACTGTGGCTCACGCCCGCGCGCGATGCACGCGTGAACGCGGCTCGTGCTATCACCCGCTCTCCATGTGGCAACCGCCCGAACGACGGAAACATGCCTTGCCCGTCGTCACGTGGCCGACGGCCGCCGAGGCCGCCCGCGCCCGCCTGTTCTCGCCCATCGCCGTCGGCCCGCACACGGCGCGCGAGCGCACGTGGGTGCCGGCGATGGTGCCGTGGCGCGCCACCGACGACGGCTTCGTCACGCCCGACGTGATCGACTGGTACCGCCGCTTCGCGCAGGGCAAGCCCGGCGTGATCGTCGTCGAGGCGACGGGCATCCGCGACATCCCGTCGGGGCCGCTCCTCCGCATCGGGCACGACCGCTTCGTCCCCGGGCTGCAGCAGCTCACCGCCGCCGTGCGCGACGCGTCCGACGGCGAGACGCTCCTCTTCATCCAGTGCATCGACTTCCTGTCGATCCGTCGCCGCCCGCCGCGCGACAAGTACCTCTCGCGCTTCCTCACCATCACGCAGCGGCACCGCAACGAGCTCGGCATGCTCCACGAGCCCGAGTCGGCGGTGCGCGCGCGCCTCGCGATGTTCGACGACGCCGGGCTCTTCGAGCTGCTCGACGAGCGCGAGCGCGAGGACCTCGAGCGTGGCTACCGCGAGCGCGTCACCGACACGCACCTGCCGCACATCGCCGAGCTGCCCGCCGTCCTGCCCGGCCTCTTCGCCGACGCCGCGCGCCGCGCCGAGGCCGCCGGCTTCGACGGCGTCGAGCTGCACTTCGCGCACGCCTACACGATGGCGTCGTTCCTCTCGGCGCTCAACACGCGCACCGACGGTTACGGCGGGGCTCGCGAGCACCGCGTGCGGCTTCCGCTCGAGGTCATCGCCGCCGCGCGCGCCGCGCTCTCGCCGAAGGTGACGCTCGGCTGTCGCTTCCTCGGCGACGACGTGGTCGCGGGCGGCAACCGCGTCGAGGACGCGGCGTGGTTCGGCGCGCGCTTCGCCGGTGCCGGCCTCGACTTCCTCTCGATCTCCAAGGGCGGCAAGTTCGAGGACGCCAAGCCGCCCAAGGTCGGCTGGGCCGTCTATCCGTACACCGGCGAGTCCGGCTACGAGTGCATGCCGACGATCTACTCCGACGCGCGCGGTCCCTTCGGCCGCAACCTGCCGCTCGCCGCCGCCATCCGCGCCGCCGTGCGCGCGGCCGGCTTCACCA
>JAIOII010000243.1 GCA_019912685.1 Kofleriaceae bacterium | reverse complement strand
AGGCGGTCGAGCGCGGCGGCGTCGAGCGCGGCCTTCTGCGGCGCCTCCAGATCGATGCGGCGCGGCGCGTACGACGGATAGAGGCTGCCGCCCGCGCCGGCGAGCACGGCGCCCGCGTAGCTCGGCTTGGGCGGCGTGCGCCGGGCCAGGAACGCCGGCAGGATCTGCTTCTCCGCGTAGTGCTCGCCCGAGCCGAGCTCGACGAAGCGGCTCTCCCGGATGACGAAGTCGTCGGCGGTCTCGCGCGAGAGGAAGCCGACCTCGACGAGCTCCAGGCCGGCGACCGGCGCGCGGTCCTTCTTGGTCCACGTCTTGCCGATCAGCTCCTCGACGTGGCGGTCGTCGAGCGCCTCGCCGCCGAGGTGCTTCTCCAGCTTGCGCGCCGTGAGCAGGAGATCGGCGAGGAGCTCGGTGTACGCCGACTCGTCGAACCCGTCGCCTGCGTGGCGCGCGCGATCGAGCATGTCGGCGAGCGCGACGGTCTTGCCGGAGAGCCGGCGGAGCTTGTGCTCGCGCAGGTTCTCGCCGAGCGCGCGCACCTGCGCCGCGCGATCGTCGGCCATCGCGGCGACCCCGGCGACGGCGAGCTCGCGCACGAGCGTGCTCACCTGCTCGACGCCCTTGCCCATCAGCGCGCCGGCGTCGACCTTGCCCTTCCTGACCGCCTTCTTCTTGCCGTCGCCCATGCCGGCCGGAGCGCTGTCGGCGACGGCGAACGAGTCGGGCGCGTTCGACCACGCGACGAGGAGCGCGGCCGCGTGCTTGCAGAACGGCCGGCTGCGCGCCGCCATGCACGAGCAGCGCCCGCGCACGCCCTTGTCCTCGAACAGGATCTGCACCTTGTACGTGCTCGACCCGGCGGCGTCGGCGAAGAGCTTGTGCTCGTAGCGCGAGAGGTGCGAGAGCCCGCCCTCGTCGACGATGCGCGCGCCCTTCTGCAGCTCGCCGGCGTCGGTGACGATCTCGCGCAGCTGCTTGAGCCCCAGCCTCGGGATCTCAGCCATGGTCGCCCCCGGTGGCCGCGTGCTCGCGGATGACGCCGCCCGGATCCTGGCCCTTCATGATGCGCTCGACGACGCGCACCAGCAGCTTCGGCGTGCAGCCGAAGCAGTGGGCGCCGAGCGCGGCGATCTGGGCGGCGAGGTTGTGGTCGTAGCTCGGCTTGCCGCCGTCGGTGAGGGCGAGGAGCACCATCACCTTCACCTTCGACTCGCAGAGCTCGCGGATGCGGGCGACGAGCTCGCCGGCGTTGCCGCCCTCGTAGAGGTCGGTGATGAGCAGGAAGATCGTCTTCTCCGGCCGCTCGATGAAGTGCGACTGCACGTAGGCGACGGCGCGGTTGATGTCGGTGCCGCCGCCGAGCTGCGACGCGAAGAGCACCTCCACCGGGTCGACGAGCAGCGGGGTCACGTCGACGATCTCGGTGTCGAAGAAGAGGAGCCGGGTCTGGAGCACGTCGATCGACGCGAAGATCGCGCCCATCACCGAGCTGTAGACGACGCTCTGCCCCATCGAGCCCGACTGGTCGACGGCGATGACGACCTCCCAGTCGTGGCGCCGGCGCTGGTTGGCCCAGAAGTAGACGCGCTCGGGGACGAGCCGCTTGTGCTCGCGGTCCCAGCCGCGCAGGTTCTTGTTGATCGTGCGCTTCCAGTCGAGGTTGCGCGCGAGCTTGAGCGGGCTGTCGTGGCTCCGGCGCGCCGCGCCCAGGAGCGACGTGCGCACCTCGCTCTCGAGCTGCTTGCGCAGATCGTCGACGACCTCGCGCACGATCTGGCGCGCGATGTCCTTGGCCTTGTCGGGCACGAGGCCGCGGGCGGAGAGCAGCGTGGCGACGAGGTCGACGTTCTTCTCGAGGTACGGCAAGGTCTCGGGCTCGAAGAGGAGCTCGGTGAGGCCCTTCCGGTCGATCGCGTCCTTCTGCACGAGCGCGACCACGTCCCGGGCGAAGAACTCGCGCAGGAGGCCGAGCCACTTCGGCAGGTACGGGCGCGAGCCGCCGGTGCCGCCCTTGCGCTCGTCGTCGTAGACGAAGCCGAGCGCCTGGTCGAAGTCGCCGAGCCGCCCGCCGTCGACGCCGCCGACCTGCGCGAGCTGGCCGAGCCCGCCGAGCGAGAGCTCGGGCGCCGCCTTCTCCGCCTCGGCCCCGAGGCGGAGA
>JAIOII010000242.1 GCA_019912685.1 Kofleriaceae bacterium | reverse complement strand
GCGGCGCGCAGCACCAGCGGCTCGTCGCCAAGGCCGTGCTCCGGCGTGAACGTGCGGCTGAGGACGCGATGCCGCACGCCACGGGCGTCGCGGCCGTCGCTGCGGCCGAGGCGCCCGCCGGCGGCGGGCCAGCCGGCCGTCGTCGTGTAGAGCAAGCGGCCGTCGCGCGTCTCGATCCGGAAGTCATGCCCGCCGGCGACCTCGATCGCGTCCTCGGCGTCGAGCTCACCGTCCCGCTCGAGCTCGACCTCCGCCGCGATGGCGTCGGCGTGCGCCCGCAGCTCCTCGTCGAGCGCGTCCTGCGCCAGTCGGCCGACGCGCCCTTCGAGGTAGATCCCCAGCGCGAGGAGGAGCGCCGCGATCAGCCCTCCGACCACGAGGGCCAGCCGCTGCGCGAGCGTCATGAGGCGCCGCCGCCGGCCGCGGCCGAATCGAGCCGGTAGCCCGCGCCGCGCAGGGTGCGGATGAGCCCGGGGAGCCCGACCTCCTCGAGCTTGCGGCGCAGCCGGGCGACAAACACGTCGATCACGTTGCTCTCGAGCTCCGTCGCCTCGTCGTAGAGCTGATCGATGATCGCGGTGCGGCTGAAGGTCGTGTCGGGGTGCAGCACGAGCAGCTCCAGCAAGTTGAACTCGCGCGCCGTGAGCGCGAGCGGACGACCGACGACCGACGCCGTGCGCGCCGCGAGGTCGAGGACCAGCGCGCCGACCTCGACCACGTTGCGGGCGTGCCCGTGCTCGCGGCGCAGGAGCGCACGCACCCGGGCCAGGAGCTCCTCGAACGCGAAGGGCTTGACCAGGTAGTCGTCCGCTCCGGCGTCGAGGCCCTCGACGCGATCGATCACCTCACCGAGCGCGGTGAGGAGGAGCACCGGAGTCCGAACCCCGCGCTCGCGCAGCCGACGCAGCACCGTCAGCCCGTCGATCACGGGCAGCATACGGTCGAGGATGATGACATCGTAGGCGATCTCGCTCGCCAGGTGCAGGCCGTCCTCGCCGTCGTGCGCGACGTCGACGGAGAAGCCCTCCTCGCTCAGCCCCTGGGCCACCGAGCGCGCCACCGCAGCCGCATCCTCGACGAGCAGCACCCGCATCAGAACCGTGGGATTCTGACATCATCGTCGT
This sequence comes from Kofleriaceae bacterium, assembly GCA_019912685.1. Classification (GTDB taxonomy): domain Bacteria; phylum Myxococcota_A; class Polyangia; order Haliangiales; family Haliangiaceae; genus UBA2376. The sequence continues at coordinate 10,097 of JAIOII010000242.1, read as the reverse complement.
CGAAGTCCCAGCGTTCGGCGCTCGGGTGACACGCCGCGCAGTTGGCCCGGCTCGCGACCGACTTGCGCCGGAACACCGACGCTCGGATCTCGTCGTGCTTGCCGAGCACGTACGGCGTCGTGCTCACCCGCAGCGGCGTCGCGCCCCGCACCGACTTCAGGATCTTGGCCGACTTGCGGTGGGTGCGCGCCTCGGCCGCGTTGCCGGCCAGCCAGTCGCCGATCGCCCTGGTCGTCTCGGCGTCGAGCTCGGCGCTCTCGCCGAAGTGATCGTCGAGACCGCCCATCACGGCGCGCCAGGATCGTGCGGGCAGGAGCCCGGGAGGGTACGCGAGGTGGCAGCTGCCGCACTCCTCCGCGTACGCCTCGTACTCGGGAGAGGCGAGCATCGCGGCCGTGGCGCGCGCCGGACCACGCCGGTCGGAGTCGCCCGGCGCCTCGCCGAGCAGGAAGAGGATGATGCCCGTGGAGAGGGCGAGGACGATGGTCGTGTGGATACGCATGGCGAGCCTCACTGATCGAGGAGGTAACGGAGCAGATCGCTCTTCTCGGCGGCCGTGCAGGTCCGGCCGAACACCTGCTTGCAGTTGCGATCGAACCACTTGTCTGCCTTCTTTCGGCTGGTGAACCCGTCGGGGTTGGCGGACGGCGCGAGCGGAGCGATCGTCTTGCCCACGGACGACGTGCCGGTCTGGCGCGGATCGCTCGTGTGACACGACGTGCATGCTCGGGCGTCGGCCTTGCGGCCGACCTCGCGCGTGTAGAGGTCCCGGCCCCGGCCGGCGTCGGCGCCGCGGAACGACGGGTCGGCCTTGGCCTCGGCCTCGTAGGCGCGGAGCAGCTGCGACGGCGTCTCGCCGGGCGGCGCGGCCTCGGCCGGCGAGACCGGCAAGACGAGCATCACGGCGCGGACCAGCGTGTAGCCGATGAGCGCCGCGCCGACCAGGCCGGTGACGGTGCGCGCCGGCGTCACCGCCGCCGGCGGCTCGCCCTCCACGCGCTTGCGCCCCGTGATCATCCCGAGGACGAGGTTCTGGCGCTCGAGGATCGACGACACGATCACGCCGGCGACGTGGAGCCCGATCAACCACAGGAGCAGGTGCGCGGCCCCCTCGTGCAGGTCCTCGACGTCGTGGGCGCTGCCCGCGAGCAGCGTGCCGCCGTACTCCGGCCCGCCGTAGAGGAGGATCCCGGTCAGGATGGTCGCGAGCAAGGTGCCGAGCAGCGCGATGACCATGAGCGCGCCGAGCGGGTTGTGGCTCGTGTGCACCGGCGGCCGGCCGCGGATGTAGGCGCGGGCGTACGCGAGCACGTCGCGCGGCGACCGCACGAACGTCGAGAAGCGCGCCGGCTTCGAGCCCCAGACGCCCCACGCGACGCGGAACACGATCGCGCCGAGGATGACGAGCCCGATCTTCACGTGGATGGAGAGCGTCTCGTCCTCCTCGGCGGTGAGGAACGCTGCCAGCAGCAGCGCGCCGAGCCCCCAGTGGAAGACGCGAACCGCAGGATCCCAGACCTTGACCTTCTTCATGCCGCCATCGTGCGGTCCGGAAGATGACGGCACGATGAACGGCGCGGCGTCGAGATTCATCTCGCTTCGAGAGTGCCTCCTCTCATTTCGAGAGAGCTGCCGCGACCGAACGGGTTCTAACCACCCATTCTCACAGCGCCGTCGAGCCGGCACGGGTCGTGCTCATTCCCCTGACCAAGGAGAACGAACATGACCCGCTACACCATCGACACCTCTCACTCGAACGTCGAGTTCTCGATCCGCCACCTCGTCATCGCCAGGGTGCGTGGTCGCTTCACCCGCTTCGAGGGCGTCCTCGAGCTCGATCCGACGGACATCACGCGCTCGAAGGTCACCGCCGACATCGAGGTCGCGAGCATCTCGACCAACGAGGACAAGCGCGACGCGCACCTGCGCTCGGCCGACTTCTTCGACGCCGACACCTACCCGCGCATGACCTTCGTCAGCAAGCGCGTCGAGATGGTCGGGCCGCACCTGCACGTCACGGGCGACCTGACGATCCGCGGCACGACCCGCGAGGTCGTCCTGCGCGTCGAGCAGCTCGGCCTCGCGAAGGATCCGTGGGGCAACCAGCGCGCCGCGTTCTCGGCGTCGACCTCGATCGATCGCAAGGAGTTCGGGCTGCACTGGAACCAGGTGCTCGAGGCCGGCGGCGTCATGGTCGGCGACAAGGTCGAGATCAGCCTCGACGTCGAGGCCGTCCAGGCCACCGCCCTGGCGGCGGCCTAGCCGCGGCCTTTGCCCCGACGCGTCCCTCCCCCACCCCGACCCAACCCACGCAATGGAGAGCTCCCATGACCACCCTCTTCGACAACAAGGTCGCGCTCGTCACCGGCGCCGGCTCCGGCATCGGACGTGACATCGCCTTCCAGCTCGCCCGTGAGGGCGCGCGCGTCGTCGTGTCCGACATCAACGACGCCGGCGGCGCCGAGACCGTCGCTCACATCCGCGAGCGCGGCGGCACGGCCGTCTACCAGCGCGCCGACACCTCGAAGCCCGGTGACAACGAGGCGCTCGTCGCCGCGGCGATCGAGCAGCTCGGCGGGCTACACATCGCCGTCAACAACGCCGGCATCGGCGGCCCGCAGGCTCCCGCCGGCGAGTACCCGATCGACGGCTGGGACAAGGTCATCGCGATCAACCTGTCCGGCGTCTTCTACGGCATGCGCTACCAGCTCCCGGCGATGCTCCGGGCGGGCGGCGGTTCGATCATCAACATCGCCTCGGTCCTCGGCCAGGTCGGCTTCCGCAACTCCGCGGCGTACGTCGCCGCGAAGCACGGCGTCGTCGGCCTGACGCGAGCGGCCGCGCTCGAGTACGGCCCGCAGAAGGTCCGCGTCAACGCCGTCGGGCCCGGCTTCATCCGCACGCCGCTCGTCGAGAAGAGCCTCTCGCCGGAGGCGCTCCGTGCCCTCGAGGGGCAGCACGCGATGAACCGCCTCGGCGAGTCGACGGAGGTCGCGGAGCTCGTGACGTGGCTGGCCTCCGATCGCGCCTCGTTCGTCACCGGCGGCTACTACGCCGTCGACGGCGGCTACCTCGCCCAGTGACGCTCCGTCGCGCGGGCGGCGACTCCCGTCGCAGGGCGGATCCGAGGTAGACTGGTGCTGATACGCGCACGATGACGTCGACTGCCCGCGCCATCCACCATCTTCTCCACGCGACGTCGGCGTGCACCGGCGAAGAGTTCCTGCGCGCGCTCGTGCGCAGCATGGCCGAGGTGCTCGACGCGCGACACGCGTTCCTCGGCGAGCTGCGCCGGCATCCGCGAGCGCCACGACTTCGAGCTCCGCCACCGCGACGGTCGTGCCGTGCAGACCTGGATGGCGACCAGCCCGATGACCGACGCCGCCGGCGCATACCTCGGCGCGCTGGCGATGGTCACCGACGTCACCGAGCAGCACGCGCTCGAGGCGCGCGTGCGCGAGGCCGAACGGCTCGAGAGCCTCGGCCTGCTCGCCGGCGGCATCGCGCACGACTTCAACAACCTGCTGGTCGGCGTGCTCGGCCAGTGCGAGCTGGGCCTGCGCAAGACCCCACCCGGCGATTCGCTGCGCACGCAGCTGCTCGGGATCCGCGAGGCCGCCGAGCGCGCCGCCGAGCTCACGCGGCAGCTCCTCGCCTACGCCGGCAAGTCGGTCGAGCCACCGCGACCGACCCCGGTGCACCGGACGGTGACCGAGATCGTCGGCTGTGTCGCGCCTCCGCGCCCGCCGGCGTCGAGATCACGCTCGACCTCGACCCTTCGCCGATCTCCGTCGTCGCCGCGCCGGGGGCGTTGACCCAGGTCGTGCTCAACCTCCTCACCAACGCGGTCCAGGCGCTGGGCAATCGCGGCGGGAACATCCACGTCTCGACCCGACGGGTCGAGCTCGGCGCCGGGTGGTGAAGGAGTACCTCGAACATCTCGGCTTCGAGGTCGAGCCGGTCGCGGACGGCAGCATCGCGGTCGAACGGCTCGTCAGCGAGCCGACCCGCTACGCCGCGGTGCTGATGGACGTGACGATGCCCGGGCTTGGCGGGGTCGAGGCGACCCAGCGCATCCACGAGCGCGTCCCCGACGTACCGGTCGTGCTCATGTCCGGGTTCACCAGCGACGCGATGCCGGCGGAGCTGCGGCACGTGACGTTCCTGTCCAAGCCCTTTCGCCTCGACGCGCTCGCCGACGTGCTCGACCGCGCGCTGTCGTGACCGGCGAAGCCGGCCTGCAGGCAGGGGCGCCCCCGGAGTCGCTCCCGATGAGAGACTATCCTCTCGAATCGAGATGAAGCTCGCCGACCTCGACCTCCGCGACCTCTTCGACTTCTCGCCGGAGGGAGGCGTCATGCGCTTCGCCGGGGAGCGCGCGCTCATCCTCGACGCGGTCGCGCTCGGGCTGGTGCGCCGCACGCTGATCGAGACGCTCGGGATCCGGGGCGCCCGCGGCGTGCTCACGCAGTTCGGGTACGCGCACGGGCACCGCACCGCGATGACGCTGAAGAGCGCCTTCCCGTGGGACTCCGACCGCGACTGGCGGGTCGCGGGTGGCCGGCTGCATCGCCTGCAAGGCATCGTCTTGCCCGAGCCGGTTCCCGGGTCGCGCGAGTTCGTCGAGGACATCTGGCGCGACTCGTACGAGGCCGAGCAGCACCTCATGCACGTCGGCCGCTCCGACACGCCGGTGTGCTGGAGCCAGGTCGGGTTCGCGAGCGGCTACCTCACGTACGCCAACGGCCGCGAGATCTACTGCGTCGAGACGCGATGCCGCGCCATGGGCGACGCGGTCTGCCACATGATCTGCCGGCCGCGCGAGGCGTGGGGTGACGAGCTCGACGAGCACCTGCCGTTCTACGCGAAGTCGGCGCTCGAATCGGCGCTGGCGCACGCCGCCGCGGAGCTGAAGCGCACCGAGCGCCGGCTCCGCACCCGCAAGCAGCAGCTCGCCACCTACCGCGTCGAGCCGGAGGACGGCGGGCTCACCGCGCGCAGCCCGGCGATGCGGAAGGTGCTCGACCTCGCCGAGCGACTCGCGCGCGTCGACTCCACCGTGCTCGTGACCGGCGAGAGCGGCGTGGGCAAGGAGCGTGTCGCGCGCTTCATCCACGAGCGCTCCGAGCGATCGGAGCGCGCGATGATCGCGATCAACTGCGGCGCCCTGCCCGAGACGCTCCTCGAGAGCGAGCTGTTCGGCAACATCAAGGGCGCGTTCACGGGCGCCACGCAGGACCGCCCGGGCCTCTTCGAGGCGGCGAGCGGCGGCACCCTGTTCCTCGACGAGATCGGCGAGGTGACGCCGACGATGCAGGTCAAGCTGCTCCGCGCCCTCCAGGAGCACGAGATCCGGCGGGTCGGCGAGAACACGACGCGCAAGGTCGACGTGCGCGTGATCGCGGCGACCAACCGCAACCTGACCGAGGAGGTGCGCGCCGGCCGCTTCCGCGAGGATCTCTACTACCGGCTGCGCGTCATCGAGCTCGAGGTGCCGCCCCTGCGCGCTCGCCGCGACGATATCCTGCCGCTGGCACGCGCGCTCCTCGCGAGCGCCGCGCAGCGGGTGAAGGCGAAGGTCACCGGCTTCACGCCCAAGGCGGTCGAGCACCTGCTCCGCTACCCGTGGCCCGGGAACGTGCGCGAGCTCGAGAACGCGATCGAGCGCGCGACCGTGCTCGCCACCGGGACGAGGATCGACGCCGGCGAGCTACCGGCGGAGGTCGCGAGCAGCGTGGCGACCCGCTGGGTGCAGGGCGACGAGCGCACCCTCGCGGACGTCGAGAAGGACTACATCCTGGCGGTCCTCGAGGCGGAAGGCGGCAGCCGGACCCGCGCCGCCGCCAAGCTCGGCATCGGCCAGGCGACCCTCTACCGGAAGCTCGCCGCGTACGGCGCCAAGGCGTGACGGTCCTGTCGTCGCGTTCCGCGCGGGCGCCGGCGGCGACGGAAATCTGAGGGCGCCGGCCCGACCCGCCGCGGACCTTCGAGCGGCGCACGACCGCGGACCGCTCCAAGCACGCGGCAACGCACGGCGCGGGCCTGGCCACGGCCTTGCTACGCGGGAGAGCATGAAGGCCCTCCGCCTCACCCTCGCCCTGTGCTCGGCTGCCGCGGCGTCGACCCTCGCCGCGTGCGGCGACACCGATCTGAGCTCGCAGACCACGGAGCTGGTGCAGTACCAGAGCTGCGCCGCCCTCGAGAGCGACCTGCGCACGGTCATCGCCCAGGAGCTGGAGTCGATGATCGATCAGGCGGCCGACCCCAACCGGGGCTGGGGCGGTGAGGACACGTCGAGCGACGGCGGCAGCGCGCCGCCGTCCAACGACGGTCGCCAGGAGGGCGCCGACTACTCCGGCACCAACAACCAGGAGGGCGGCGTCGACGAGGCCGACTTCCTCAAGACCGACGGCTACCACATCTACACGATCAACGGGAACCGGCTCCACGTCTTCGCCGTGCCCGAGTTCGGCGAGCTGGTGCCGCTGTCGGCCACCGAGCTCGAGGGCCGGCCGCGCGAGATGCTGCTCGACGGCGACAAGGTCGCCGTGTTCTCGATGATCGACGTGCAGCGCCTCCCCGAGGGCCACCCGCTGCGCGCCGTGGTCCGCGTTCCCAGCGACACCGACTGGTACTGGCGGTCGTCACAGGTCTCGAAGCTCACGATCCTCGATCTCGCCGACCGCACCGCGCCCCGCCTGGTCAAGGAGCTCTACCTCGAGGGGTGGTACCAGACCGCGCGCGAGGTCGACGGCTCGGTCAGGCTCGCGGCCTACTCGCTCATCAACGGCTACTGGTCGTGGTGGCGCTTCTGGGACGAGGCCAACGGCAACCCCGTGGTCGCGAAGTGGCTGGTGCGGCAGTGGATCAACTCGGTCACGCTCGACCAGCTCCTGCCCAACCTCTACCTGCGCACGCCCGACGGCGCGCTCGTCGCCCGCAGCTTCACCGGCGACGCCTGCCGCTCGTTCTACCGCCCCACCGCGAGCCACGGCCGCGGCGTCACGTCGATCCTCTCCGTCGACCTGCGCGATCCCGACCTGCGCGTCGACTCGGATCACGTGGTCACGAACTACTCGCAGGTCTACGCGTCGACCGACACCCTGGTGCTCACCGAGCCGGCGCACGACTGGTGGTGGTTCTACTGGAACCAGCGCCACCCCGACCTGCTCAACGTGCACACCTTCGACATCTCGCAGCCGGGCGTGAGTCGCTACCTCGCGTCGGGTCGCATCCTGGGCTGGGTGCCCGATCAGTTCGCCATCGACGAGGAGGCCGGCCGCATCCGCATCGCCACGACCACCGACATGTGGCGGCGGTGGTGGCTCGACGACGAGGACGATCCGCAGCCGCCGTCGGAGAGCCACGTCTGGGTGCTCGAGCGCGAGGGCCGGCGCCTGCACATCGCCGGCCGCCTCGACGGCCTCGGCGTCGGCGAGCGGCTGTTCGCGGCGCGCTTCGAGCCCGATCGCGCCTACCTGGTGACGTTCCGCCAGACCGACCCGCTCTACACCATCGACCTGTCGTCGCCGACCGAGCCGCGCGTCGCCGGCGAGCTCGAGATCCCCGGCTTCTCGACGTACCTGCACCCGGTGGCCGAGGGCAAGCTCTTGTCGGTCGGCGTCGGCGGCGACGAGAACGGCGCCAACTGGCGCACCCAGATCTCGATCTTCGACGTGTCCGACATGAGCGCGCCCGCGCAGCAGGACGTCGAGGTGCTGGAGAACGAGGACGGCTGGGGCTGGTCGGAGGCGCTCTGGGAGCACAAGGCCTTCCAGTACTGGGCGCCGAAGCAGCTCCTGGCGGTGCCGATGTCGAGCTACGTCGAGGAGCTCGACGGCTCCGGGTGGCGCTACCGCTACCTGTCGCGGCTCGAGCTCGTCACCGTCGACCTCGCCAGTGGCCTGTCGCGCTACGGCACGATCGACCACTCGGCGTACTACAACGCCGACCCCGATCGATGGTGGCTGCACCGCGACATCCGCCGCACCATCTTCATGGGCGACTTCATCTACGCCGTGAGCGACCTCGCGATCTCGGTCCACCGCGCCTCCGACCTCGGCCAGGTGACGGCGCAGGCGCTCCCCGGCTACGACCCCGAGGACTGGTACTGGTGGTGGTGAGTCATTGCGGGCGCGTCGGCGTCAGGGCTTCGCGACCTTCTTGAACCTGAGCGTCATGCGGTCGCTCTCCCCGATCGCGGCGTACTTCGCCTTGTCGGTCTCGCCCTCGCGGAAGCCCGGCGGCAGCGTCCACACGCCCTTGGGGTAGTCCTTCGTGTCCTTGGGGTTTGCGTTGAGCTCCGACTTCTCGACGAGCTCGAAGCCCGCCGCCTCGACCTTCGCGATGACCCACTCCTCCGCGAGGTAGCCGGAGTCGGCCGTCGCGTCGCCGGTCGTGCCGGGCTTGGCGCGGTGCTGCACGACCCCGAACGTCCCGCCGTCCTTCAGCGCCGCGTGGACGCCGGCGAGATACGCCTCGAGCTTCTTGGCGCGCTGCCAGTTGTGCATCTCGCGCATCGCGATGACGAGGTCCGCGCTGCCGTCGGGGCCGAGCTTCGGCGCGGCGGGGTCGATCGTCACCCGCTCGACCTTGCCGAACAGCTCGGGCGACTTGGCGAGCATCAGGTCGAGGCGCTTGCCGTAGACCGTCGACATCTCGGTCTTGGGGCCGTTCGCGTCCGGGCCGGCGATGATGAGCTTGCCGCCCTTCGCGAGCAGCGGCGCGAGCAGCTCGGAGTACCAGCCGCCGCCGGCGCCGACCTCGATCACCGTCTGCGTCGGCGTGATGCCGAAGAACGCGAGCGTCTCCACGGGGTGCCGCGCGGCGTCCCGCTCGGGGTGCTTCGGCATGCGGTGCGGGCTCGCGAGGAGCGCCGTCAACGCCGCCTTCGCGTCCGGGTACGTCGCGTCGCGGAGCTCGACGACCTTCGCCGTCAGCTCGGGCGTCCAGCGCTTCGCTTCCTCGGCCGCGTCGTCGTCGGCCTTCTTCAGGCCGGCGGCGACCCGCTCCTCGGGCGACGGCTCCGCGGACGCGGTCCCGGCAGAGCCCGGACCGGGCGGCGTCGCGGCCGGTGTCCCGGCCGGCTCGGCTTCCTTCTTCTTGCAGGCGGTCGTCGCGAGCGACAGCGACAGCGACAGGAACGTGAACAGCAGGCTTCGCATGGGCCGGACCTTAGCTGGCTCCCGGCGCGAGTGGTACGAACGATCCCATGCGCTACGCACCGCGACTCATCCCCGCCGGGTCCGCGCCCGAAGGTGCGCTCGTCGAGCCGCTGATCGTCGATCCACCGAGGAGCCCTCTCGGCGAGCACGAGCTCATCCCCCAGGTCGCGTGGATGGTCGAGCGCGACGGCACGTTCGTCCATGTCGCCGACGCGGAGCGCGCACAGCTCGACGTGATGCGCGGCCACGCGGAGCTCACGAAGCTCGACGGCACGCTCGCGAACGAGACGCTCGATGATCTGCCCGGGATCAACATCGCGACCAATGGCCTGTACGCGGCGGAGATCTTCCTCGACCGCGATCACCTCGCGGCGATCCACGAGATCGTGGGCGCGAAGCTGTACCTGGCCGCCGCGCCGCGACGCGGGCGCTTCCTCATGGGCGGCGTGAGAGCCGGCCTCGACGGAATGCGGGCGTTCGTGGACCGCGTCCGGCGCGAGCACGCCGCGGCCCCCGCCGCCGAGCGCATCAGCCCGGTGACCCTGCTCGTGCGGGACGGGGCGCCCACCGCGGTCGTCGGCGAGCTCCAGCTCGCGGCGCTCGCCCAGGCCGCGGCTGCGAACCGAGCTTGAGAGGGTGTACGCTGCGCCGGTGATCGAGCGCCTCGGGGCCCGCCTCAGCCGGATCGCCGGCCGCGTCGTCCCCGATCCGCTGGTCCTCGCGATCGGGCTGACGGTGGTGGTCGCCGCTGGCGCAGCCCTGCTCCTCCTCGACGCCGGCACGAGCCTCGGCGACGTGCCCGGCCGGCTGTTCGACGGGTGGGCGGGCGGCTTCTCCGATCCCGCGCTCCTCGGGTTCGCGCTGCAGATGTGCCTGGTCCTGGTCACCGGCCACGCGCTGGCGCTCAGCCCGCCCGTGCAGGCGGCGATCGCC
>JAIOII010000241.1 GCA_019912685.1 Kofleriaceae bacterium | reverse complement strand
GGTCGTGGTCGCGTAGTAGAGGCCGACGCCGGCGCCGGCCGAGGCGGCGGCGTCCTCGTCGACGGCGTCGACCGCGAGCACGAGCCCGCTGCCGTCGAGGAGCTGGAGCCCGCCGGGGTTCAGGACGAGCGCGCGCGGATCGTGGTCGCCCGCGAGCGGCGTGGTCGGCAGGTAGAGGCCCGCGGTCGGCTCGTCGACGTAGCGCCGGATCACCGACTGGGCGTCGGCCACGGCAGGAACCAGGACGACGGCCGCGGCGACGACAGCGAGCTTCATGGCTATCCTTCTCACCTGGGCCGGCAGGTTAGCACCGGGGGTGTAAGATGGTCGTGTGTCGACCGCACAGCTCCTGGAGCGCCATCCGCTCCTGGCTCGCCTCAACGCCGATCAGCTCGAGCACATCGTCGCCGCCGGCGAGCTCGAGACGTTCTCGCCGGGTGAGGTCGTGGTGGCCGAAGGGAGCCTCGGCGACGCGCTCTACCTCGTCCTGACCGGCCAGGTCGCCGTCGCCAAGCACGGCCACTCGCTGGCGCGCCTCGGCCCGGGCGAGTTCTTCGGCGAGATGGCGCTCGTCGAGCCCGCGCCGCGCTCCGCGACGGTCCTCGCCGAGGAGCCGTCGTTCCTCTATCGCCTGCCCTACCTGTCGCTGCAGAACCTCTTCCAGAGCGACCCGCAGGCCGGCAACGCCGTCCTGATCGAGGTGGTGAAGACCCTCTCGGAGCGTCTGCGACGCGCCAACTCGATGGTGACCTCGGTCGGTGAGCTCGCCGACTGGCTCGCCGGCTCGCTGGTGTGAACGCCGCGTGACGCCCGACGACGACGGTGACGATGTCGAGCGCCGCGGCGGTGTCCGCGGGCCGGTCAGCGGGCTCCTGGCCGCGGTCGGCGGCCTGCCGGCGGCGCCGATCATCGAGGCCGGGACCAAGGCCCTGTTCGTCGAGCTGCCGGACCCCGACATCTTGCCGCTCGGCGTCCCGACCGACGCCGTGCTCATCGGCCCGACGCGACGCGCGCTCGCGCGCGTCGATGTCATCCGCAAGGAGATCGCGCCGCGCCGCGGGATCGCGCTCCTCATCGTCAGCATGTCGCCGGCGGACGAGGAGGCCTGGGCCGCGATGCTGCACGGGTAGATTTGATAGAGTGCCCGCGATGTCGATCGTCCGTCCACCTGCGGATCTCTCCTGTGCCGACCTGTTCGCGACCTGGCTGCCCGAGACCTTCGCGCGCGCCCGCGCCGCCGGCGCCAGGGCGCCCGACGTCGTGGTCGCGGTCGTGCTCGACGGGGACGGCGGCGGCGAGTGGACGCTGCGCGTCGCCGGCGGCCAGCTCACCGTCGCCGACGGGTCGGACGCGTCGGCGGTCATCACGCTGCGCCAGTCGGTCGCCGACTTCCGCGCCGCCGTCTGGGGCGAAGGTGAGGTGGGCGCGCTCGTGCCGCCCCAGCTCGATCTGACCGCGGCGATCACCGGCGAGACCAAGCTGCCGCTCGGCGCGCTCGGGCAGGTGAAGGGCACGCTGAACGTCGAGATCCCCGGCTTCGCGGGCCGGACGTGGAAGGCGGCGGTCGCGTTCGGCGGCGCGGCGGCGCCGTCGGCGACGGTGACCGTCGACGTGCCGACGCTCGAGGAGCTGCGCTCGGGCGCGCTGCAACCGGCGCAGGCGTTCTTCGCCGGCAAGATCGCCGTCACCGGGGACGTGCCGTGGTTGATGCAGGTCGGCATGAGCGTCGCCGCCGGCGGCCTCATGTGATGTGACGTGACGTAGCCCGTGGACGCCAACCTCCTCATCGCCCTCGCGGTCATGCTCGGCGCCGCCAAGCTGTGCGGCGATCTGTTCGAGCGCATCGGCATGCCGGCCGTGCTCGGCGAGCTCTCGGCCGGCATCGCGATCGGCAACCTCGATCTCCTCGGCTGGCACGTCCTCGACTTCGCGATCGGCGACCACAACCTCGCCTTCCTCGGCGAGCTCGGCGTCATCCTCCTGCTCTTCCAGGTCGGCCTCGAGTCGAACATGGCGGCGATGGCGCGCGTCGGCGTCGCGGCGTTCGTGGTCGCGTGTGTCGGCGTGATCCTGCCGATGGGCCTCGGCTACGGCCTCCACGCGGTGCTGGCGCCGGAGCGCACGTGGCACGCGCACCTCTTCATCGGCGCCGTCCTCGCCGCGACCTCGGTCGGCATCACGGCCCGCGTGTTCAAGGACCTCGGCCGCATCGACTCGCCGACCGGCCGCGTCGTGCTCGGCGCCGCCGTCATCGACGACGTGCTCGGCCTCATCGTGCTCGCCGTCGTCTCCGGCCTCGTCGAGGGCGCCAACAGCGGCAAGAGCCTCGACGCGCTCGCCGTCATGATCATCATCGGCAAGGCCGTCGGCTTCCTCGCGATCGCGATCGCGCTCGGGCCGTGGGTGTCGAAGCGCCTGTACACGGCGGCCAGCGTCCTCCGCGTGCACGGCGTCCTGCTCGCCACGTCCCTGTGCGTCTGCCTCGCGGCGGCGTGGGCCGCGCACGCCGTGGGGCTGGCGCCGATCGTCGGCGCGTTCGCCGCCGGCCTCGTCCTCGACGAGGTGATGTTCCACGATCACATCGCCAAGGGCGACAAGCCGCTCGAGGAGCGGCTCGAGCCGCTCGGCCAGTTCCTCACGCCGGTCTTCTTCGTCCTCACCGGCGCGCACGTCGACCTCGGGGCGTTCGGCAACACCGACGCGCTGGCGATGGCGGGCGCGCTCACCGTGGCGGCGATCATCGGCAAGCAGGCGTGCTCCCTGGTCGCGTACGGCGAGGGCGTGAACAAGCTCTCGGTCGGGCTCGGCATGATCCCGCGCGGCGAGGTCGGGCTCATCTTCGCGGCGACCGGCGCGGGGCTCATGCTCGACGGTCAACCCGTGATCCCGCAGCAGACCTACGCGGCCATCGTCCTGATGGTGATGATCACGACGCTGGTCACGCCGCCGCTCCTGGCGTGGTCGCTGCGGCGAACGCCATGAGGCTCGCCGCGCTGCTCGCCGCGATCGCGATCGCCGCCGGCTGCGGTGGCGACAGGGGCGCCGTGCCCGGGACGACGCCGGTGCCGTCCGGCGCGCCGCCGGTCGCGCTCACCCTGCCCGCGCTCGACGGTGGCGACGTCGAGGTCGCCTCGTACCGCGGCAAGATCGTCGTCCTCCACGTTTTCACGACGTGGTCGCTGGCGGCGCAGGCCGAGGTCGAGGCGCTCGCGGCCGCCGACGCCGCCGAGGACGTGGTCGTCATCGGGGTCGCGCTCGACGCCGAGGGGCGCACGCTGGTCGCGCCCTGGCGCAGCGGCGCGGGGGTCGCCTACCTCGTCGC
>JAIOII010000029.1 GCA_019912685.1 Kofleriaceae bacterium | reverse complement strand
CGAGGCGCCCGTCGAGGTCGGCGTCGCCGTCGTAGACGCGCAGCGGCGCGCTGCGCAGGACGACGTGCACCCCGCCGGTCGGCAGGACGCGCTCGCGCCGGACCCGCGCGTCCGGCTTGCCCTCGGTGACCCACACGACGCGCACGAACGGGCGCAGCGCGGGGATCGGCGGACGGCTCGCGAACACGCCCGAGCGTACCTCGGGTCAGCCCTCCGTCATGAGCTTCGTGTACCGGCGCTGCATCTCGTCGGGCGCGACGTCCTCGATCGAGTGCCCGATGTTCCACTCGTGGCCGAATGGATCGCGCACCGTGCCGCCGCGCTCGCCGTGGAAGGCGTCGGTCGGGGGACGCACGAGCACACCGCCGTGCTCGACCGCGCGCGCGAGCATGGCGTCGCAGTCGTCCACGTGCAGGTGGATCGTCACCGAGGTCTGGCCGATCGTCTCGGGCCCGTTGATCCCGAGCTCGGGGTACTCCTCCGACAGCATGAGCGTCGCCGGTCCGAGCAGCAGCTCGGCGTGGCCGACGCGGCCGCTCGGCTCGACGAGGCGGAACTTCTCGACGGCGCCGAACGCGCGCTGGTAGTAGTCGATGGCGGCGGGCGCGTTCTTGACGCGCAGGTACGCGAACAGCTCGTGGATCGACATGGCGGTGGCTCCTTCGGTCATGGCGAGACCATGCCGCGCCGGCGTCACGGCTTCTTGAACGAATCTGACCTCTGGCGGATGAGGCCCTCCTGCGCCGCGCTCGCGACCAGCCGGCCGGCGCGGTCGAAGAACTGGCCGCGCACGAGGCCGCGGCCGCCCGACGCCGACGGGCTGTCGACGACGTAGAGCAGCCACTCGTCGAAGCGGAACGGACGGTGGAACCACATCGCGTGGTCGAGCGACGCGACCTGCATCCGCGGCTGGAGCCAGCTCGTGCCGTGCGGATCCATCGCGGTCCCCAGGAACGAGAAGTCCGACGCGTACGCGAGCAGGTAGCGGTGCAGCGCGGGGTCGTCGGGGAGCTGGTCGACCGCGCGGTACCACATCTGGCGGCGCGGCGGCGACGGACGCGGGCGCAGCGGATCGCGCACCTCGACGGGGCGGATCTCGATCGGGCGGTCGGCGAGCGCGATCGCGCGCAGGGGCGGCGGCAGCTTGTCGGCGATCGCGAGCGCCAGCTCGAGCTCGGAGCGCAGATCGTCGGGCGGCGGGACCTCGGGCATCGCGTCCTGGTGCTCGAAGCCCTCCTCGGCGACCTGGAACGACGCCTCGAGGCTGAAGATCGCCTCGCCCTCCTGGATCGCCGAGACCCGGCGGGTGGTGAAGCTCGCGCCGTCGCGCAGGCGATCGACCTGATAGACGATCGGCCGCCGCAGGTCGCCCGCCCGCATGAAGTAGCCGTGGAACGAGTGCACCGGACGCTCGCCGTCGACCGTCTGCGCCGCCGCCGACAGCGCCTGCCCGAGCACCTGCCCGCCGAAGATCGCGCCCCAGCCGAGATCCTGGCTGCTGCCGCGGAACAGATCGCGATCGAGGCGTTCGAGGGTGAGGAGGTCGACGAGCGCGGCGAGGACGGGCTGCACGTCCTGTTCCTACCACTTACGCGCGCGCGAGGATCAGCGCGCCGAGCGGCGGCACGGTCAGGTTCAGCGAGAACGGGCGGCCGTGGGCGCCGACCGGGTACGCCTCGACGAGGCCGCCGTTGCCCTGGTTGCTGCCGCCGAGGTCGGCGGCGTCGGTGTTGAGCAGCTCGCGCCAGGCGCCCCCGCGCGGGACGCCGACCCGGTAGTTGTGCCGCGGCACCGGCGTGAAGTTCAGGACGACGACGAGCTGCTGATCGCTCTCCGGATCGATCCGCTCGTACGCGACGATCGAGTTCGCCGCGTCGCCGGCGACGATCCACGCGAAGCCCGCCGGGTCGCAGTCGTGGCGGTGGAGCGCCGGGTGATCGCGGTACAGGCGATTGAGCTCGCCGAGGGTCAGCGCGAGCCGCGCGTGGTCGCCGTCGGCGAGGAGGTCCCAGTCGAGGCTCGCGTCGTGGTTCCACTCGCGCCACTGGCCCATCTCCACGCCCATGAACACGAGCTTCTTGCCCGGCATCGTCCACTGGTAGGCGAGGAGGAGGCGCAGGTTCGCGCGCTTCTGCCACGCGTCGCCGGGCATCTTGTCGAGCAGCGAGCCCTTGCCGTGCACGACCTCGTCGTGGCTGAGCGCGAGCACGAAGTTCTCGTGGAACTGATAGATGCCGCGGAACGTGAGCTGCCCGTGGTGGAAGCTGCGGTGCACCGGATCGTGGCCCAGGTACTTCAGCGTGTCGTGCATCCAGCCCATGTTCCACTTGAAGGTGAAGCCCAGACCGCCTTCCTCGACCGCCCTCGTGACTCCGGGCCATGCCGTCGACTCTTCGGCGAGGGTGATCGCACCTCGCCCGTTCGAAGACACCTTACGACTCACCGCTCTCAGGAGCTCGATCGCGTCGAAGTTCTCCTTGCCTCCCTCGTGGTTGGGGATCCACTCCCCTTCTCTTCGGGAGTAGTCGAGGTAGAGCATGGAGGCCACCGCATCGATCCTGAGTCCGTCGATGTGGAACTCCTCGAGCC
>JAIOII010000240.1 GCA_019912685.1 Kofleriaceae bacterium | reverse complement strand
AGCGCGAACATGGCTGAGCCAATGCCAGCCGGCGCGTCGGGGGCGAGGGCCGGCGTCGTCTCCGCCGGCGGCTCCTTCCGCACCGGCGGGCGCCGGACGTCTTCGCCGCGCAGCGCGCTCTTCAGGTCGCGGAGGGCGCCTCCGAGCTCGGTGTCGTTCTCGATCGTCTGCGTGAGCTCGCGCTGCTGCTTGCGGATGTCGCGGATGCCCTTCGAGATCTTGGCCGCCGCCTCCGGCAGCTTCTCCGGCCCGAGGAAGATCATGGCGATCACGAGGATCACCAGGATTTCCGTGCCGCCCATGCCGAACATGTCGGGCGCAGCATAGCACCGGGCCCGGTCAGACGACGCTCGCCCGCTTCAGATCCGCGGGTTCCATGGTCGCGCCCGCGAACCTCGCCTCCAGCGCCTGGTCGCCGTGCGCCTTCCAGTACTGGTACTCGGCCTCGCTCACCGGCACGACCATCGTCAGCGTGATCGCGGGCGGGCCCTCGTCGAGCGGCAAGCGCAGCCCCCAGCGCTTCGGCACCGTGAAGTACGCATGCGGCAGCCGGCGCGAGAGCTCGCCCGCGTTGATGACGGCGACGAGGTCGCGCACCATCGTCCCCGGCGCCGGGTAGAAGCCGGAGTCCATCACGTGGAACACCGCGTTGGCGACGATCCACGGCGCCGCCGCCGAGTCCTGCGCCGTCGCGAGCAGCACCTCGAGCCGCGGTCGCCCGTCGGGCCACTCCACGTTCGACAGCCCGAGCGAGGCGTACGTCACGAGCCCGTGCTCCGGCTCGTCGGCGAAGCGCGCGACGTCGATCGCGCGCGACGCGTCGGTCGCGTGCCGGTACGTGCGCGCGCTGTACGCGCCGAGCGCGACGCGCAGGAGGTCGCCCGCCTTCGCGGAGAGCTGGAGGAACGACGCGAGCGCCGGCACCGACAGCGCGAGCTCGACCCACGTCGGCTGGAGCGCGAGCACGCGCTTCAGGTAGTTCTGCGCCACGATCCGGTGGCCGAGGTCGGCGTGGGCGAGCGCGCCGCCCCAGAGCGCCGTCGCGCTGTCCGGCCGGAGCCCGATGGCCTTGTCGAAGGCGCGCGCCGCGTCCTGGGGGCGGGCCAGGCACAGGAGGCAGTGGCCGAGTCCTTTCCACGCCTGGTGATGGGACGGGTAGATCGCGACCGCCCGCTCGAACCGGGCCATCGCCGCGGCGTACTCGTGCTGCTGGAAGAGCGCGCTGCCCTCCGCCGTCAGCTGGTCAGCAGCTGCCAGGGTCACGCGCGCAGCCTACCAAACCTTCCCGGGGCACGAGCCGGCGCGAACGTGCGAGGATGCGCCGATGACGTACCGGGGTGTCGCCCTCGTCGCGCTCGGCCTCGCGCTGGGCCTGTCCGGATCGTGTGCCAGCTCGCGTCCCGAAGGCACGGGGATCGACGCGGCCGATGACACGACCGACGCGAGCGACACGATCGACGCGAGCGATACGATCGACGCGAGCTCGATCGACGGCGCGACGATCGACGGCGCGGGCACCGACGGCACGCCGCCGATCGACGCGGCGATCGACGCGAACACGTGCCCGACGGCGCCGTGCGATCTCTACGAGCAGTGCGGCTGCACGTCGCCGCTCGTCTGCGACCTCGACTTCACCGACCTCATGGGCACCTCGTGCCGCGCCGTGAACATGGCCGGCACCGAGACGAGCACGTGCTTCAGCGGCACGCCGGCCACCGCGCAGCCGAGCTACTGCGCCGGCGGCTACATCTGCCTGGGCAGCGGCGCCGACGCCGCCTGCGAACGGCTCTGCGACGCCAGCTCGGACTGCGGTCAGCCGCGTGGCCAGTGCGTCATCGAGGTGACCAACGGAATGGGCGCGAACCTCGGCGTGCGAGTCTGCTCGTCGAACTGCAACCCGACCAGCAGTGCCGCCGGCGGGTGCCCGTCGAACGCGACCAAGTGCGGCTTCTTCCGCGCGGGCACGCAGGACATCGTGGACTGCACGGTGGCCGGGGCAGGCACGCAGAACGCGAGCTGCGCGAATGCCGGCAATGCGGATGACGCCCTGTGCGCTGCGGACTTCCTTTGCACCACCGTCGGAACCGCCACCAATCGCTGCCGCCGCGTCTGCAACCGAACGACGGGCGGAAACGAGTGCGCAAGCGTCAGCGGAACGACGTGTCTCGGGTTCGGAACCCCGCTCGTCGTCGGTGGAACCGAATACGGCGTCTGCGCGCCGTAGCCGCGGCGTGCGGCTGCGTCAGTCGAGCCCGACGACGCGGCCGAACACCCACGCGACCGGCACCGCGCCCCAGTAGCGCGAGTCGGCGCTGTTGACGCGGTTGTCGCCCATCACGAACACGGTGCCCGCCGGCACGACGCACGTGCGGTCGGCGGCGAACGCGGGCGGCCGCGTGCCGTGGCCGAGCCGGTCGACGCCGCAGCTCCCGGCGACCGGGTAGTTGTCGAGCACGTCGAGCTCGCCCGTCATCGCCGGGTCCTCGCCGATCACGCGGTACGCGCGCCCGCCGTGACGCTCCTCGAACACGTGCGCCCGCGGGCCCCCGGCCGCGAGCAGCCGCCGGCCCAGCGCCTCGCCGTTCACCTGCACGTGCCCGTCGCGCACGGCGACGCGATCGCCGCCGAGCGCGATCACGCGCTTCACGTACGTCTTGCCGCCCATGCGGAACGCGACCACCTCGCCGCGCGCGGCGAGCTGATCGTCGTCGACAAGCTGACGGTGCGCTGGCGGCCGGCCGCGCGCGGCCGGCCGCC
>JAIOII010000028.1 GCA_019912685.1 Kofleriaceae bacterium | reverse complement strand
GGCGTGCCCTCGCTGCGCGTCGACGCCGCGCGCGGCCTGCGCCGGCTCTCCCCCGAGCTCGACGCGGCGCCGCTGGTGGCGCCGCTCCTCGCCGCGCTCGTCACCGAGCGCGACACCTCCCAGGTCTCGGCCGCCGAGGCGCTGCTCGTGCTCACCGGCCCGGCAGCAGATGCGGAGAAGCCGTAGTCCATGGCCCGCGACCTGCGCTTCTTCTACCTCTTCCGCCTCCTGGCGACGTCGTACCTCTGGGTCCCGATCTTCGTCCCGTTCATGTTCTCGCGGGGGCTGACCTTCCGCGACATCATGATCCTGGGCGGCATCTACAGCGCGGTGGTCATCATCGTCGAGGTGCCGACCGGCGCCTTCGCCGATCGCATCGGCCGCCGCACGTCGATGATGCTCGGCGCGCTCATCATGGCCGGGTCCTGCCTCATCGCGTACCAGGCCACCACCTTCTCCGAGTTCCTCGTCAGCGAGGCCATGGCCGCGGTCTCGATGTCGCTCTGCTCGGGCGCCGACAGCGCCTACCTGTTCGACCTGCTCGCCGAGAACGGCGTCGCCCACGAGTACGGGCGGCGCGAGAGCACGGCGAGCGCGTGGCACCAGGCCGGCAGCGCGATCGCGTTCGCCGGCGGCGGCCTCCTCGCCGAGATCGATCTCGCGCTGCCGTACCTCGTCACCGCCGGCGTCGCGCTGTGCGCCTTAGCCGCCGCCTTCACGCTCGGCGACGATCGCTCGCGGCTCGCCGCGCCGGCGCCGCTCCGCATCTCGCTCGTCCTCGAATGGCGATCGTGGGCGTCCCACATGAAGGGCGCGATGGGCGACGTCATGCGCAACGGCCGCCTCGCCTGGATCATCGGCTACTCGGCGGTCGTGTTCGTGCTCCTGCGCGCGACGATCTACCTCTACCAGCCGTACCTGAACGCGCGCAGCTTCTCGTACTCGGAGATCGGGTTCGTCTTCGCCGCCGTCTACCTGACCGCGTCGTTCGTCGCGCACCGCGGGCACATGCTGCGCCAGCGCTTCGGCGACGAGCCGCTCCTGTGGACGCTGCTCGGCGGCCTCGCGATCTCGTTCGTCCTGCTCGAGGAGATGGGCGGTCCGTTCGTGCTCGCGCTGCTCGCCGTGCAGGCGGTGGCCAACGGCCTCTACTCGCCGCTCGTGAAGCCGCTCCTCAACAAGGAGATCACCGACTCGAGCCGGCGCGCCACGGTGCTGTCGGTCGAGAGCATCTTCCGCCGCGGCGCGATGGGCCTGTTCGCGCCGATCGCCGGGTTCTACGGCGCGTCGTCGGCGATGACCCTGTGCGGCATCATCGGCCTCGTCGGCCTCGTCATCCTGGCGGCGTTCGCGATCCGGCGCCCCGCCGCGTGGCGCGGCGCGCCGACCATCGACTGACGGGAGAGACGACCATGAACGGCGCACGCGCGCTCGGCTCGCTCCTCGGCCTCGCCGTGGGCGACGCCCTGGGCACGACCAACGAGTTCAAGACGATGTCGGCGCCGCCGTTCCCGGCGCTCGCCGAGGGGCCGGTCGACGACGTCGTCGGCGGCGGGCCGTTCTCGCTGCCGGCCGGCGGCGTCACCGACGACACCCAGATG
>JAIOII010000239.1 GCA_019912685.1 Kofleriaceae bacterium | reverse complement strand
GCGCGCGTCCTCGTCCCCGGCGGCGTCCTCGCGATCCACCAGTTCGCCGCGTCGCCCTTCCGCCTGCGCGGCCCCGCGCGCGCCCCCGACCCGCGCGTCCGTGAGCTGCGCCACGTCGACGACCTCCTCGGCCCCGCCGCGGCCGCCGGCTTCGACGCCCTCCGCGTCCTCCGCACGCGCTCGCTCCCCGTCCCGCCCCATGTCGTCGAGATCCCGGCCTGGCTCGACCGCGCGAGCCCGCGCCAGCTCTGGACCCAGGCCGTCGTCATCCTCCGTCTCCGCGCCCGCCCCCGTCCCGGCGCGCGGTGAACGCGCTAGGGTCCCCGGCGCACCAACACCGTACGCCTCGTGGCCGAGCTTCGCTTTCACCTCGCCGGGTTGCCCGTCGCCGTTCGCGCGCGCGAGAGCCGCGAGCTCGCCGACCTCGCCGCCGCGTACCGCCAGTTCCCGACCGACGCCGCGCCCGCGCTCACCATCGACATCGAGCGCACCGCCGGCTTCGACCGCGAGCGCGGCCCCGAGTACCCGGCCTTCGCGCGCACGCTCGGCGCCGGCGGCCGCCTGCACGTCGAGCGCTTCGACGCCGAGGGCGACATCGACACCGGCGACCTGCCGCTCCGCGCGTCGTTCCGCGTCGGCCCGAGCGCCAACAGCCTCGAGGCGTGCGTGCGTATCGCGCTCTCGCTCGCGCTGCCGCGCCACGGCGCGCTCATGATGCACGCCTCCGCCGTCGAGCACGCGGGCCACGCCCTCGTCTTCACCGGCGTGAGCGGCGCCGGCAAGAGCACGATCTCGTCGCTCCTGGACCGCGCGCCCGCCCGCAAGATCGGCGACGAGATCATCGTGCTCCACCGCGCCGGCGGCGGCGCCGACGCGCGCTGGCACGTCCTCGTCCCGCCGTACCTCACCCCGTTCGATCGCACCGGCATCGAGCACGGCACGAGCGCGCCCCTCGACGGCATCCACGTCCTCGTCCAGGCGCCGCGCCACGCGCGCGCGCCGATGACGCCGACCGCGGCGCTCCGCGAGCTCCTCCGCCACGTGCTCGTCTACGTCGCCGAGCCGCGCACCGCCGAGCACGTGCTCGCGCTCGTCGCCGACCTCACCCGCCAGGTGCCAACCTACCGCCTCGAGTTCCGCAAGGATGCCGGCGTCGCGAGCGTCCTCGGAATCGCGTATCCTCTCGAGGCAACTCCGTCATGAAAGCGAACCGTGGCGCCGCCGACCTGCTCGCCGCCCGCGCCCAGCGCGAGGGCCGCCCGGTCACGGTCACGTTCCAGGTGACGGACCGCTGCAACTACGAGTGCGTGCACTGCTACCAGGAGCACCGCGACGCGACCGAGGCCAAGCGCGACGAGCTCACCACCGCCGAGATCATCCGCATCTTCGACGAGCTCGCCGCCGCCGGCGTCCTCTTCCTGACGATCATGGGCGGCGAGGTCTTCGTCCGCCGCGACGCCGACGAGATCCTCGCGGCCGCACACGAGCGCGGCTTCGCCCTCAAGCTCCTGTCGACGGGCCACCACATCCACGACAAGCGCGCCGACTTCCTCGCGACCTTGCGCCCGCTCCAGGTCGAGATGTCGCTCTACGCGGCGGGCGCGCACACCCACGAGCAGGTGACCCGCAGCCCGGGCTCGTGGGAGCGCACCGTCGCCGCCGCGCGCCGCCTCCTCGAGCGCAAGGTGCCGGTCGTGCTCAAGGCGCCGGTGATGGAAGTGAACCTCGACGAGATCGAGGGCATGGCGCAGCTCGCGCGCGACCTCGGCGCCGAGTACTCGTTCGATCCGAAGATCACGGCGATGGAGAACCGCGAGCAGGGCCCGACGGCGTTGCGCATGGGCGCGGCGTCGGTCGCGCGCTTTTACGCCGGCCCGATGGGCGGCTACCTCTCGCAGACCTACGGCGTCGATACGCCGGCGGGCGCCGCCGTCGCCGGCGGGGACGCCGACGAGCTGCGCCCGCTGCATCACACGCCGTGCCGCGCGGGCCAGCAGTCGCTCGCGATCAACCCGTACGGCGACGTGTGGCCGTGCAACGCGCTCCCGCTCCCGTGCGGCAACCTGCGCGAGCAGTCGTTCGACGCGATCTGGCGCGGCTCGACCGAGCTCGCCGAGGTCCGCGACCTGCGCTGGGCCAAGCTCGCCGAGTGCAACGTGTGCGAGCTGCGCACCTTCTGCCAGCGCTGCCACGGCATGGCGCTCGTCGAGCAGGGCGAGATGCGCGGCCCGTCGCTCGAGGCGTGCCGCCACGCGGTCGCGGTGCGCGACGAGCTGCGCGCGCGCGGCCTCGTGCCGGCGTCGCACGTCGCCCTACCGCCGACGTGGGATCGCGTGGATCCCGAGGGCCAGCATCATCTCGTGGCGACGGACGGCAAGCGCCGCCCGCGCGCGCTTCGTGTCCTGTCGTAAGTCGTTGGTCTTCATCGCGACGTAGTTCGGTCGACTCAGAGGAAATCATGAAGAGAAGCTTCCTTCGCCGGGGGACGAAGGCCCTCGCCCTGTCGTGCACGCTCGCGGCGCTTGTCGCCGGCTGCAACGACGGTCCGATCTGCCAGGTCGAGGCGCTCGTCGTGATCGACGAGCCGGGCGGCGTGATCACCGAGGACGTGAGCACGGCGATCGACGGCATCCAGACCGACGTGCGCGTGCGGACGACGTTCCCCGAGGGCACGCCGCTCACGCTCACCGTCGAGGACGACGACGGCAACGCGCTGTCGACGCTCACGGCCGAGGCCGACGCGCAGGGCAACGCGGTGTTCGAGGACGTGACGATCCCGTCGGCGGGTGCGGACCTGCGCGTCAACGGCGACGCGGGCGATTGCGGGCGCGACGAGGACGTGCGTCACGTCGAGCTCGGCGGCGGCAGCGGCGACTGCGTGCTCGAGTTCGCGACGGCGCCCGAGGCGAACGCGTTCTACGCGCCGCTCGACGTGTTCAACAGCACGACCGACGGCAACGCGACGCAGCCGGGCTACCAGGGCGACATCATCGTGCGCACGACGCCGGGCGACTCGGTCGCGGTGTTCCTGTCGGGCCCGGGCGCGGTCGAGACCCAGGTGGGCGCGGGCACGGCGAGCGACACCGGCGAGCTGCGCCTCGCGATGAGCCTGCCCGAGGGCCAGGACAACCTGCGCGTCCAGTGCAGCGGTCCGAACGGCCTTGGCGCGCGCTCGTCGGGCGTCGTCTCGGTCTACGTCGACACGATGGCGCCGACCTGCACCCTCACGGCGCCGGTGCCGGGCACGAGCATCACGCCGTCCCTCGACGACGACATGGACCTGTCCAACGGCATCCAGCTCGAGCTCGCGGCGCGCGCGGCCGGCGGCGACACGGCGGGCGAGGGCACGAGCTTCGTGATCACGGCGCCGGGCGGCGGCATCTCGACGCTCACCGGCACGGTCGACGCGGCCGGCGACTCCACCGCGGACGCGTCGTTCAACCCGGCGACCCCGCCCGCCGACTTCGGCGTGACGTTCACGACGATCGATCACGCCGGCAACCCGTGCACGGCGTCGACGACGTATCGCGTGGTCTACGACGGCTGCCCGATCGTGGTGACCGCGCCGACCTCCACCGTCACGACCGACGCCGACGGCAACGCGGCCAACGGCGCGCAGGTCGACATCGTCCTCGACGTCGACGACGAGTGCATCGGCCGCACGGTGACGAGCGACTGCGGCGACAACGATCCGGGCGCGACCGTCGGCGCCGGCGGCGCCGCCACCCTGCGCGCCGACGTCTGCGACTCCGTCCCCTGCGAGTCGAGCGAGACGTGCACGGTCCGCGTCACGAGCGCCGACGGCATCGAGACGACGGCGGGCGTGAACCTCGTGTTCGACAACCAGCCGCCGAACGTGGCGATCCAGGTCGCGGCGCCGAGCGGCGTCGCGTGCGGCGGCACGGTAACCCCGGCGCAGGACATCGACGGCGCAACGGCCGGCACGCAGATCCGCATGCGCGTC
This sequence comes from Kofleriaceae bacterium, assembly GCA_019912685.1. GTDB lineage: Bacteria > Myxococcota_A > Polyangia > Haliangiales > Haliangiaceae > UBA2376. The sequence goes on along the minus strand of JAIOII010000239.1, from coordinate 8,452 downwards.
GTCTCGCCGGCGGCGGCCGACCGCCGCCTCGATGTGACCAACAGCAGCGGCACGTCGACCCTCGATGCGAACGGCATCGGCGGCGAGGTCCTGGTCACGGTGCTCCCCGGGGCGAACGACTTCGTCGGCCGCGCCAGCGACGCCGCGGGCAACACGGCGTCGACGGCGACCTGCCGCGTGACCCTCGCCGACATCTCGGTCAACTTCACCGGCTCGCCGGCCGACGGCACCGTGGGCTCGAGCGACGGCACCGTCGTCGGCAACGACCTCACCTTCACCCTCACCGGCACGGTCAGCGTGGCCGGCGCCACCGTCAACATCTCCGTCGACGGCGGCACGCCGACGCCGGCGGTCGTGGTCGGCACGTCGTGGAGCCTGGTGATGACCCTCGCCGACCGCGCCGCGCCGTACGCGATCCTCGCCGCCGCGTCGTCGGGCCCGCAGGTCGGCTCGGCGAACCTCAACCTCGTCGTCGACCTGACGCCGCCCACCGACATCAACGACCTCGCCGGCGTCGCCGACACGCGCCACTCGGTCCGCCTCACCTTCACGGCGCCGACGGGCGCGTCGTCGTACCGCATCAAGTACGCGACCGTGGCCCTCACCGACGCCAACTTCGACTCGACGGGCACGGTCTTCTCCGGCCCGCCGCCGGGCGCGCCCGGGGCGAGCGAGTCGCTCCGCGTCCTGCCCCTGCGCACGGGCACGCCCTTCTGGGTCGGCATCGCCGCCGTCGACGGCGGCGGCAACCGCTCGACGGCGCAGGTCGTCGGCCCGCTGACGCCGCGCTTCGACCAGACCCCCGCGTACACGGCGCCGAACACGGCGGGCAACGCCAACTTCGGCCTCGCGATCGTCCACGGCCGCTTCAACGACGACGCCTTCGAGGACGTCGCCGTGTCGGCGCCGTTCGCCGACGCCGCCGGCTTCAGCGACGCGGGCGAGGTCTACGTGTACCTCGGCTCGGCGACCGGCCTCGAGACCACGCCGTCGCTCACCATCCAGGGTACGGCCGACGGCGGCGGCCTCGGTTCGTCGCTGACGGCGGTACGCTGGAGCAGCGCGACGCGCGACGACCTGGTGATCGGCGAGCCGTTCGCCGACGGGCTGAACGGCTTCATCTACGTGTTCAACGGCGGCGCCGCGCTGCCGAGCGGGACGGTCAGCGCGTCGGCGGCGCAGCGCCGGATCGGCGTGGCCGCGGCCGCCAACTGGTTCTCGGGCAGCGCGCTCGGCTGGCAGCTCGCGGCCGCCGACCACGACGGCGACGGCACGGACGACCTGGTCACGTCGGCGATCTTCGGTAGCGGCGGCAGCGCGGGCGCGGCGCTCGTGCTCTACGGCGGCACCGTGCCCGCCGGCAATGTCCGCATCTCGGACACGAGCGCGGCCGGCAGCGGCACCGCCGTCATCCGCATGTACGAGCAGCCGGGCAACACCCTCTTCGGCTACTACCTCCACAACCTCGGACCGACGCAGGGGACATCGGATGCCGCCGATGACCTCGGCGTCGCCCACGCCGACGACGGAGTCGCGGGTGCGGAGGTCTTCGTCCTTCGCGCGACGTCGGGACGACCGGCGAGCGCCGGCGTGACGCGCGAGCCCTTCACCGTCGGCCGTGACGTGCGCATCCAGCTCGATACGACGCAGGACATCCTCGAATGGGGCGTCGCGATGGGATCGATCTCCGACCAGAACGGCGACGGCTCGCGGGAGATCATCCTCGCCGACTTCACCATCAGCAGCGGTCAAGGCGCCGTATTCGTGGTCGACGGCGACACGCTCGGCACCGGCGGCGTCGTAACGATCAACGGCACCGGCGCGGGCACCCTCACGACGATCATCGGCGCGCCTGGCGCGACGCAGCTCGGGATGGCGGTCCTGAACAACCGCAACACTGGGGATGCCGACGTCGATGGCGATGGAATCGAGGACCTCGTGGTCGCTTCCCGCGCCCCGGGCATGAACCGGGGCCAGCTCCAGGTCTGGTTCGGTCCCCTTGCGTCCGGGCTCGAGAGCCCGGCTGCGCCCGACCACGCTATCGATGGGCCCTCGACTTTCCTGGGGTTTGCGGCACCGGGTGGCTCCCCGATTACGGGGTCGTGGATCGGGGACGTGAACGGGGACGGCCTCGATGACATCTGTTGGAGCGACTGGCGCAGCAACGGGCTCGACGGCGGGCTCGAGGTGCTGTGGGACGACGGCAACTGATCTGATAAGGTGTGGAACCCATGAGCGATTCCAAGAAGGACCTTCGGACCGATCCCCGGCCGCGAAAGCCGTACGAGCGGCCCGCGGTCATCTCGGAGGAGGTCTTCGAGACCCTGGCGCTGTCCTGCGCCCGCGCGAACCGGTTCGTGTGCCCGGGTGGTAACCCGGATCGCTCGTAGTCCGGCGCCCCCGTGATGGCTGCGCTGTTCCCCGCTCACGCGATGGCGCCGGCGGTGCGCGCGAGGCTCTCTCTCCTGCGAGAGCGTGCCGCAAGCGCGGACGGGCTCGAGGTGACGTGCGGCGGGGGCTCGATGGAGCCCGTGATCCGCCGCGGAGCGCGCGTGCGGATCCGGCCCGGCCGCGCACGTATCGGTCGCGTGGCCGCTTTCGTCACCGAGCGCGGCGAGCTCGAGCTCCATCGGCTCGTCGTCCCCGGACCCGCCGGCTGGTGGGCGCACCTCGGTGACAACCAGGTCGACCCGACTCCCGGCCTCGTGCACGCGTCGCACATCGTCGGCATCGTCGACGTGCCGGCGTGTGTTCCCGGGCTGCGCGACGCGACGCGCGCCGTGGCGCGGATCGCCCGCGCAGCGGTGACCGTCACCTGGCGCAGCCTTCAACCCCGGTAGAAGCCGCGGACCGCCTCGACGACGCGCTCCGGCGCGTCCCGCGGCAACGCGGGATGGACGGGCAACGCGAGGACCTCGGCGCAGGCCGCCTCGGCATGCGGGCAGGCGCCGGCGCGATACGGGATCCCGACCAGGGCAGGCGCGTGGTGCAGCAGCTCGGGGTAGTACACCTCCGTGCCGATTCCGTTCGCCGTCAGGTGCGCGCGCAGGCGCTCGCGCGCAGACGCACGGATCACGAACTGATGATACGCGTGCGCAGGGTCGTCGACCGGCACCTTCACCTCGGCGAGGTCGGCAGCAGCGAACGCGACGCGATAGCGAGCGGCGTGCGCGCGGCGCGCAGCGGTCCAACGCTCCAGGTGCGGGAGCTTGGCGCGAAGGACGGCGGCCTGGATGGCGTCGAGGCGGAAGTTCCCGCCGACGACGAGGTGGTGGTACTTCGGGCGCGCACCGTGCGAACGCACGAGCGCGATGCGCTCGGCGAGCGCCGGGTCATCGGTGAGCACGGCGCCGGCATCGCCGACTGCGCCCAGGTTCTTGGTCGGGAAGAACGATAGCGCCGCGGCCGCGCCCCGAACCGGGCCGGAACCGATCGACTGCGCGGCGTCCTCCACGACCACACAGGACACCGACGGATGTGCCGCGCGGAGTCCGAAGAGATGCACGGGCATCACCGCCGCGGTCTTGGGGCCCACGGCATCGACCGCCGCGGCGGGATCCAGCGTCATCCTCTCGTCGTCGATGTCGGCGAACACGGGCACGGCGCCGAGCCGCACGATCGCGCCCACGGTCGCGAAGAAGGTGAACGGCGTCGTGACGACCTCGACGCCGGGGCGCCAGCCGAGCGCCATCCCGATCGCGAGGAGCGCGTCGGTGCCCGAGCTCGTCCCGATGGCGAAGCGCGCACCGGTGGCCACGGCGAGCTCACGCTCGAAGCCCTCGACCTCGGGTCCGCCGATGAAGACGCCGCTGTCGAGCACGCGCGCGATCGCGCGATCGACGTCGGCGCGCACCGCCGCCAGCTCCGCGGCCATGTCGAAGAACGGGATCCGCATCACCCGAGCGTGACCGTGTCGTCGAGCATCGGCACGGCGGTCCGCGCGCCGAAGCGGTCGCGCAAGAGCCGCGAGTACACGTCGCGCGCTTCGTCGTCGCCGTGGGTCACGAACGTCGTGCCGCCCTGCTTCGTCGGAAGCGAGCCGTACCAGCTCGCCAGGCCCTCCTGATCGGCGTGGGCGGAGAAGCCGGAGATGCGCGTGATCCGCGCCCGCACCGGGACCTGGCGACCATCGAGCCAGACCTCGCGCACGCCGTCCTCGAGCGCGCGACCGAGCGTGCGCGCGCCCTGGTAGCCGACGAGGAGGACGTCCGTCTTCGGATCGTCGAGGTTCTCCGCGAGGTGCCGCCGGATGCGCCCGCCGTTGCACATGCCCGAGCCGGCGATGATGACCGCCGCGCCGCGCAGGTCCGAGACGCGCGACGAGGCGCGGCCGTCGCGCGCGCCGACGAAGGTGTCCATGTCGAGCGGATGATCGCCGCGGTCGAGCTGCTCGAGCGCGTCCTCGTCGTAGCAACCCTTGTGGCGGCGATAGAGCTGCGTCGCCGAGAGCCCCAGCGGGCCGTCGACGACCACCGGGATCCGCCCGACCTCGCCCGCCGTGATCATCTGGTCGAGCTCGAACAGGATCTCCTGGGTGCGCCCGATCGCGAACGCGGGGACGAGCACCTTCCCGCCGTCGAGCATCGCGTGCTGGATCACGTCGCGGAACGTCTCGCGCGCCGCCGCGCGGTCGGGGTGGTTGCGGTCGCCGTGCGTCGACTCGGTGACGACCCAGTCGACGGCGTTCTCGGGAGACCAGCTGCTCGTCGGGTCGCGGATGATCGGCGAGCCGACCACGCCGATGTCTCCCGAGAACAGGATCGCCCGCTCGCTCCCCTTCTCCGTCCACGACACGCGCACGTGGCTCGACCCGAGGATGTGACCCGCGTCGAACAGCTCGACCGTGAACGGCCCGATCGCCTGCTTCTTCCCGTAGCCGGGGTGCCGCTTCAGCCGCTCTCGTACGCGCGCGACCGAGTCACGGTCGTACATGGGCGGCCCGTCGCTGTGCGCGGCGAGCTTCGCGGTGTCCTCCATGATGAGCATCGCGATGTCGAGCGTCGCCGCGTGGCCCCAGACCGGCCCGGTGAAGCCGTGGTCCGACAGGAGCGGCACGCGCCCGCAGTGGTCGAGGTGCCCGTGGGTCAAGACCAGCGCGGTCACCGCCGCCGGATCGAACGGCCACGGCCGCTGGTTCAGCTCGTCGGCGATGCGCCCGCCCTGGAACGTGCCGCAGTCGATGACGAGCGACGCGCCGTCAAAGGCCAGGTGGTAGCAGCTTCCGGTGACGCCCCCGGCGGCACCCGCGAACGTGAGCTGAGCTGGCACCGGCGCATCCTACGCGGTGGCTTGCCGACCGCGGTCAGCAAGCGGGACGCGATTCCTCGCGATCGTGCACACGGCCGTGGGCACGACACGCTGCGTCCAGGGCCTCGACTCACCAGTCGTCTCGCGCAACTCGACGCCGAGACACGTGATTCTACTGTCCTACACAGGCGACGCACGTGGGTGGCACGCCGGCTGCTCTAGTTGCCGGCACCACAGCCGCCTCCCGCCAGCGGCTGGTCAGCGAGGACCCGATGGATCGTCGCCACGCCCGACGTGCGCTCTCTGCGCTCGCCCTGCTCCTGCCCGCCTGCGCCACCGACGTGATGGTCGAGGACGGCATGAACCCGGTCATCGTGACCGCGCTCGACCGCGTTTACGACGAGGCCGCCGCCGAGACCGGCGTGCCCGCCGACCTGCTCAAGGCGATCGGCTACGTCGAGACCCGCTGGCAGATGGTGCAGGCCGAGGAGGAGCACGAGGGCGCGATGCCGAACACGGGCCTCATGGGCCTGCGCCCCGCCGTCGCGGCCCGCGGCGCGACGCTCGCCGGCGTCGGCATCGACGACCTCGCGTTCGATCACGAGGCCAACATCCGCGCGGCCGCGCACCTCCTCGCCGAGGAAGCGCGCGTCCAGGCGGTGAACAGCGACGACGTCGTCCAGTGGGCGCCGGTCGTGGAAGCGTGGAGCGGCATCGAAGATCCCGAGGCGCGCGCGCACTACGTCGGCGACGACGTCTACCGCATCCTCCGCGACGGCGCCGAGGAGCGCACCGAGGGCGGGGAGCTCATCGCATCGCTCGCGCCCAACAAGGATCTCCAGCCGAGCTCGGCGGCGCCCGTCGAGAAGTCGGCCGACTACGGCCCGGCGATCTGGCGCCCGTCGCCGAACAACGGCGCGCGCCCGTCGGGCACGACGCCGTCGATGGTCATCATCCACACGTGCGAGGGCGGCTACGCCGGCTGCTGGGGCTGGCTGAAGAACCCGTCGTCGGGCGTGTCGGCCCACTACGTGGTGAACGAGTCGGGCTCCGAGATCACGCAGCTCGTCCTCGAGTCGCGCCGCGCGTATCACATCGGCGCGACGTACAAGTGCTCGCTCAACAACAGCACGCAGTGCGGCAAGAACGGCCAGAGCTCGAACAACTTCACGATCGGCATCGAGCACGGCGGCTACGGCTCGCAGGCGTCGTGGCCGAACGGCCAGATCGAGGCGTCGGCGAAGCTCGTCTGCGACATCACGAAGGGCCACAACATCCCGCGCGACCGCAACCACATCGTCGGTCACGGCCAGCTCCAGCCGTACAACCGCACGGACCCGGGCCCCAACTGGCCGTGGGCGCACTACATCGATCGCATCCGCGACCACTGCGCGACGGCGAACCCGCCACCGCCGCCGCCGCCGGGTCAGGATCCGCCGCCGCCGCCCGCGACGCAGATCGTCATCGACTCGAACAGCGCCAACAACAACGCCGCGGTCGCACGCATCGAGCTGACCGGTTCGTGGACGTCGGCGAGCTCGACGCCGGGCTACTACGGCACCGGCTACTGGCAGGGCGCGACCTCCGAGACCTCCGCCCCGGCGACCTTCTGGTTCTACCTCTCGGCGAACCAGACCCGCACCGTCGACGCGTGGTGGACGACCGGCTCGAACCGGCTCACCACCGCGACGTTCATCGCGTACAACGCCGCCGGCTCCGAGGTCGGCCGCAAGTCCGTGAACCAGCAGACGCTCGGCAGCCAGTGGAACCAGCTCGGCGCGTGGAACTTCACGGCCGGCTGGAACAAGGTCGTCCTCTCCCGCTGGGCGGCGACGGGCAAGGTCGTCATCGCCGACGCCGTGCGCGTCCGCTGATCGCGACGGCTCGTCAGATGCAGCCGGAAGCGTTGCCGATGCCGGGCGTGCACACGTAGCCCGTTCGACACGTTCCCTGCGCAACGCCAGTGCAGCGATCGACGCAGTAGGCGTCCGTCGCGCCACCGCCAGGCGGGTCGTAGCAAACGCTCGAGCCGGCGGTGCAGCCTGAGCCCGTCGTCGGGTTACACGCGGTCTGAAGCGTGCAGTAACCACCAGGGAACGTGACGCCCGTCCGGCAATCCCACTGCGCGGCATCCCCGCAGTCCGTGTCCGTCGCGCAGGCGTCGCCGGTCTGGGGGTGGCGGCAGTACCTGCCCGTCGACGAACCGCCGTCGAAGCACTTGTAGCCATCGGCCTGCCGGCAATCAGCGTCGCTCGTACATGCGTCGAGGCACCCAGCCCCAGCGGTCACGAAGCCCGGGTTGGCGCAATGTCCGTCACCTCCTGACGTGCAGGTCGCATCGTTACCGATGGTGCAGCCGATCTGCATGCACTGGCCATTCGGGTGCTCGAACTGATCCACGCGGCAGATCGAGTTGATGTCGCACTCACCGAAGCCCGTGCACGAATCACCGTCGATCGCGGCCTCGTTGCCGGGAATGCACGCCATCTTGTCCATCGGGCTCGTCGCGAGGTTGTTCGAGCAGACCTGTCCGTTGGCGCACTTGCACGGATCGGTGCCGCACGCCGGCATGCATGCGCTGAACGGCCCATCCGAATCGTTGATCGTCACGCAGACGTTACCAGCGCCGCACTCGCTGTCCTGCGTGCACGTGCCGATCTTGGTGACGCAATAACCGGTCGCCGGCCAACCGATGCCGCCGTCAGTCGCGTCAAGGCAGAACCCGTCGTTTGCCCCCACTGCGCTATCACACTGCGCGTCGCTCGTGCAGGCACCCCCAACCAGACCAGGTTCGCGAAGTGGACAGTTCGCGTCGATGGGCGCGTCCACACGTCCGTCGGCAGCCGGAGCATCAAGTTCTGGCGCGTCTGCGCCCCCGCCTGGAACCTGGTTGTCGCCGCAGGCGGCAACCCAAAGAGCGAGCAAAGCGAGGGCGATGGCGGTCCGCATGGCGGGCATACTACCCTTAGTGCCGGCCTAGCCGCGCTAGTTCACCGTGAGATCTAACAACGATCACAACCGGTTGCAGGGTGGCCTCGCAAAGCCTTGACGGCGAGGCGCCGGCGAGTAAAGTCCGCGATTCCAAACGCGCGATCGCGGAGAGAAGCCATGTACGCGGTGATTCAGACAGGCGGCAAGCAGTATCGGGCCGAGCCCGGGCAGACCCTGTGGGTCGAGAAGCTCCAGGGCGAGGCCGGCACCAAGG
>JAIOII010000238.1 GCA_019912685.1 Kofleriaceae bacterium | reverse complement strand
TCCTGCTGCTCGGCGTCGTCGCCGTCATCGGGCTCACCGCTCACGCGCTGTTCTCGCCGGGCGGGCCAGCTCAGGCCGGGTAGCGCAGCGTCCGCGTGCGGCGGTCGAGCCGCGCGAAGGGCGTGCGGCGCGCGCGCTCGGCCTTGGTCGCGGTGAAGATGTGGAACACCGGCACGCGCCGCGTGAGGGCGTAGTCGGCGACGATGCGCCGGTGACAGCGCCACCAGAGGGCCTCCGCGCACATGATGGCGCAGGTCTCGGTGGCGGCGCGCGCGAGCAACGACGCGAGCCCGGCGGCGAACGCGGGCGTCTCGGCGTGGTCCGCGTAGTGCTTGAACGCCGGATGCGTCCACCCCGCGTTGCGGTCGGGCGCGACCGTCTTCGCGCGGCCGCGACGGCCGCCGAGCATCGGCATCGTGACGTACGTGATGCCATCGCGCGGGAGCTTCCGGCGGAGCGCCTGCGCGTTGAACTGCGGGTTGGCGCGCGAGCGCGTGAAGTGGCGGATGTCGACGAGGGTCGTGACCGACCACGCGCGCAGCACCTCGACGAGCTCGGGGTACGTGCGCGTCGAGTGGCCGATCGTGTACAGGCGGCGAGGCATGGCGCGGCGAGGTGGTCGGCGGTTCACGCGCTGGCGTGGAGCAGCGGCTCGAAGGTCGCTTCCTTCACCACGTGGAGCAAGAGCACGCTGCGCAGCCGGTCGATCGCGTCGAGCGCGCGAGGCGAGTCGGTGCGCGTGAGGGCGCTCGCGACCCGCGCCACGAGGCCGCACAGGCTCGCGTGCTCGCGCTGCACCGCCGCGAGGACGCCCGGCGCCGGGCCGGCGAGCTCCTTGCGGGCCAGCGTCAGGATGCGCTCCTCGAACTGGATGCGACGATCGAGCGTGAGCGCGAACTCGGCCAGCTGCAGGTGGGCCTGGGTCGCCTTCCCGCGCTGGACCAGGCGCGCCAGGCGCGCGAGCTCGTCGTCGAGGTGGTCGGCTTCGTCGTACATGCATGGGTTCCCATGCAAATCGCGTGCACGCCCCCGTACGCGACAACGAGCCGCGGCGCCCCGGCGGAGGGCGGGTGCTATCCGTTCGAGAACGCCATGGCCGAGCCCTTGCTCGCGTTCGCGTCGGATCTGCTCGCGGTCGCACGCCGTTTGGTCCCGTGTGATTCGGCGGCGCTCCTGCGCTTCGAGGAGGGCGCCCTGGTCCCGCTCGCGGTCGACGGCCTGCGCGGCGAGGCGATCGCGCGCCGGTTTCCTCCGGAGGAGCACCCGCGGCTCGCGCGCATCGTCGCGTCGCTGGCGCCGGTTCGGTTCGACGACGGCGATCTGCCCGACCCCTTCGACGGGCTCTTCGCGCAGGCCGGCGACGCGCGGTCGCGCGCTCACGCGTGCATGGGCTGCGCGCTGGTGGTGGAAGGGGAGGCGATCGGCGCGCTGACGTTCGACGCGCTGTCGCCGGGCGCGTTCGCGACCGTCGATCCGGCGACGGTCGCGCGGCTCGCCGCCATGGCC
>JAIOII010000237.1 GCA_019912685.1 Kofleriaceae bacterium | reverse complement strand
CGAGCACGGCGCCGACGGGCACCTTCGTGCCGGGGTCGACCACGAGCTCGGCGACCACCCCGTCGTGCCAGATCTCGACCTCCATCGTCGCCTTCTGCGTCTCGACGAGCGCGACGATCTGGCCGCGGTGCACGTGGTCGCCGGGCTTCACCTTCCACGCCACGAGCGTGCCGGCCTCCATGTCGGCGCCGAGGGACGGCATGACGAAGTCGATCACGGGCCGCCCTCCAGCGCCGCGGCCGCGGCCGCGACGATCGCGTCGATCGAGGGCAGCGCGGCGTCCTCGAGGTGCTTGGCGTAGGGGATCGGGACCTCCGCGCTGCACACGCGCGCCACCGGCGCGTCGAGCTCGTAGAACGCGCGCTCCGTGATCGTCGCGGCGATCTCGGCGGCGAAGCTGCCGGTGCGCCACATCTCGTCGATCACGACCGCGCGGCGCGTGCGCGTCACCGAGCCGACGATGGTGGCGACGTCGAGCGGGCGCAGGACCCGGAGATCGATCACCTCGGCGTCGACGCCGCGCTCCGCGAGCCGGCCGGCGGCGGCGAGCGCCTTGGGCACCGAGCCGCCGTAGGTGACGAGCGTGACGTCGCGCCCTGCCCGGCGCACCGCGGCGCGCGCGAGGTCGACCGGCCCGCCCGGCTCCGCCAGCTCGCCTTCGAGCGCGTAGAGCCCGACGTGCTCGAACAGGATCACCGGATCGGGCAAGGTCAGCGCGCTCGCGAGCATCCAGCGCGCGTCGTCGATCGTCGCCGGCGCGATCACGCGCAGCCCGGGCACGTGCGCGAACCAGCCCTCGAGGCTGTGCGAGTGCTGCGCCGCGAGCTGGCGGCCGGCGCCGGTCGCCATGCGCACGACGAGCGGCACGTTCAGCTGCCCCCCCGACATGTGGCGCATGAGGGCCGCGCCGTTGACGAGCTGGTCGAGGGCGAGGAGGCTGAAGTTGACCGTCATGATCTCGACGATCGGGCGCAGGCCGTTCATCGCCGCGCCGACGCCCGCGCCGACGAAGCCCGACTCCGACAGCGGCGTGTCGCGCACGCGCTCGGGCCCGAACTCGTCGAGCAAGCCGCGCGTCACCGCGTACGTGCCGCCGTAGCGCCCGATGTCCTCGCCCATCACGATCACGCGCGGATCGCCGGCGAGCGCGGCGCGCAGGCTCTCGCGGGCGGCGTCGCGGTACGTCGTCTTCACGGCGCCTCCACGTCGCGCAGGAGGTCCTCGACCGGCTCGAACGCCGCGTCCGCCGCGAACGCGACCGCGGTGTCGATCCGCGCCTGGACGCCGGCCTCGATCGTCGCCAGCTCCTCCGCCGAGAGCAGCCCCGCGGCCTGGAGGCGCGCGACGAACGTCGCGATCGGGCATCGCTCGCGCCAGCGCTCGACCTCCGCCTTGTCGCGGTAGAGCTCGGGGTCGAACATCGAGTGCGCGCGGAAGCGGAACGTGCGCGCCTCGAGCAGGTAGGGCGCGCGCTCCTCGCGCACGCGCGCGACGATGCGCCGCGCCGCCGCCTCGACCGCGACGACGTCCATGCCGTCGACCGCCTCGGCCGAGATGCCGTACCCGGCGGCCCGGCGCCAGGGCTCGGTCTGCGCCTGGGCGCGCGCGATCGCCGTGCCCATCGCGTACAGGTTGTTCTCGCATACGAACACGACCGGCAGCCGCCACAGGGCGGCGAGGTTCATCGCCTCGTGGAATTCGCCCTCGACCACCGCGCCCTCGCCGAAGAACACCGCCGTGACCGCGCCCGTGCCGCGCACCTGGTCGGCGAGCGCGAGCCCGACCGCGACCGGCAGCCCGCCGCCGACGATCGCGTGGCCACCGAAGAACCGGTGCTCGGCCGAGAACAGGTGCATCGAGCCGCCGCGCCCGCGGCTGCAGCCGGCGGCCTTGCCGAACATCTCCGCCATCACGACCTCGCGCGCGGCCGTGCTCGCGGTACGTGCCGAGCACGTTGTCGCGCGGCTCGAGCGCCTCGAGGCAGCCGACCGCGACGGCCTCCTCGCCGATGTAGAGATGGAGGAAGCCGCGGATGCGCGTCGCCTGGTACTCGATCGCGCAGCGCTCCTCGAAGCGGCGGATGAGGAGCATCTGCTGGAGCAGGTGACGCGCGTGCTCGCGATCGAGCCCGTTCACGACGCGCCTCCCTCGAGCGTGGACGTGTCGCCCTCGGGCAGGCCGAGCTCGCGCGCGCGCAGGAGGCGCCGCATGATCTTGCCGCTGCGCGTCCGCGGCAGGTCGGCGACGAACGCGATCTCGCGCGGCGCGACCGCCGGCCCGAGGCGCTTGCGCGCGAAGCCGAGGAGCTCGCTGCGCAGCTCGTCGGTCGTCGCGTGGCCGGGCTTGAGTGCGACGAACGCCTTCACGATCGCGCCGGCGACCGGGTGCGGCACGCCGATCACGCCGGCCTCGGCGACCGCCGGGTGCTCGAGCAGCGCGCTCTCGACCTCGAACGGGCCGATCAGGTGCCCCGCCGACTTGATCACGTCGTCGGCGCGCCCGACGAACCAGTAGTAGCCGTCGGCGTCCTTGCGCGCGAGGTCACCGGTCAGGTACCAGCCGCCGGCGAAGCACTTCTGGTAGCGCGCCTCCTCGCCGAGGTAGCCGCGGAACATCGATGGCCAGCCGGGCCGCAGCGCGAGCTGGCCCTCGACGCCGGGTTCGCTGACCTCGGTGACCTCGCCCTCGTCCGAGACCTGGACGATGCCGGCCTCGACGCCGGGCAGCGGCTTGCCCATCGAGCCCGGGCGCACGTCGAGCGCCGGGACGTTGCCGATCATGATCCCGCCGGTCTCCGTCTGCCACCAGTTGTCGTGGAACGGCAGGCCGAGCACCTCGGCGCCCCAGATCACGGCCTCCGGGTTGAGCGGCTCGCCGACCGACGCGGCGAAGCGCAGGCGCGAGAGATCGTGGCCGCGCGCGAGCTCCGGCCCCGCCTTCATCAGCATGCGGATCGCGGTCGGCGCCGTGTACCAGACCGTGACGCGCTCCTCGGCGAGCACGCGGTACCAGCGATCGGCGGCGAACTCGGCCTCGTCCACGACCATGGTCACGCCGCAGGTGAGCGGCGCGATGATCCCGTACGACGTGCCCGTGACCCAGCCCGGGTCGGCCGTGCACCAGAAGATGTCGTCCGGGTGCAGATCGAGGGCGAGCTTGCCGGTCGCGTGGTGCGCGATGACGGCGGCGTGGACGTGCATCGCGCCCTTGGGCTTGCCGGTCGTCCCGCTCGTGAAGTGGAGGAGCGCGAGGTCGTCGGGTGACGTGGGCTCGGTGGCGCGCACGGGCGCGTCGGCGACCTGCTGCGCGAGGCCGTCGTCGACCAGGAGCACGTGCTCGAGCGTCGGCAGCCGGTCGCGGATCGGCGCCACCTTCTTCTGGTAGAGCGCCGCGCTGGTCACGAGGACCTTGCCCCGGCCGATGCCGATGCGCGCCGCGATCGGCTCGGGGCCGAACGCCGAGAAGAGCGGCGACAGCACCGCGCCGCGCTTGAGCGTGCCGAGCGCCGCGACGTACAGCTCGGGCACGCGCGGCGTCAGCGCGAAGACGACGTCGCCCCGGCCCACGCCGAGCGCGGCGAGCAGGCCGGCGAACCGCCCCGATCGCTCCGCCAGCTCCGCATAGGTCAGCTCGACGACCGCGCCGTGCTTGCCGAGCCAGCGGATCGCGACGTGATCCCCGCGCGCGCCGGCGGCGTGACGATCGACCGCCTCGTGCGCGATGTTCAGGCCGCCGCCGGGGAGGCCGTCGAGCCACGCCCGCGCGGTGTCCCAGCGGAACTCGCGACGCGCGCGCTCGAGGTCGGGCATGTTTGGCGACGGCGCGCCCGGGCGCTGCGCCTTCCGGATCACGTCCATGAGGGCATCGCGTTGCAAGCACGGGGCCCGCTCTACGCCCGGGGAATCACGCATCGCCTGCGCCGCTCCTGCCGCGCGCTGCATGCCGTGCATTCGGCCCCGGCGCTGTACGCGAGCCTGCCGACCGCAGGTCACGAGACCGCCGGGCATCGCGGTCGGCCGGCACATGGAAGCGGCTGTTGGTCCCTGTTCGCTGCAACGGGCCGCGCTGGACGGGCACGCTCGGACCATGCAGCGTCGTACCTTCCTCCGCGCCGCAAGCGCCGCGAGTGCAGCCGTGGTGGTCGGCCGCTGGTTCCGCGGCACGAGCTGGGCCGAGCCCTTCGGCGAGGCGCCGGCGAGCGCCGCCTCCGTGATGCTCCCGGTCGAGCGTCAGGCGAGACGCGTCCTCGAGGTCTTCCTCTACGGCGGGCTGTCGCAGTGGGAGACCCTCTACCTGGTCCGCGGCTACGGCACGCCGACGGACCCGATGTTCGCCAACCAGCAGTACTACACGTTCGACTTCGACGGCGCCGGCGGCACCCGGCGCGCGCTGACCGACTGCGGCTTCCCCGCCGGCGGCGAGATCGGCCAGGGCTTCGGGCGCGACGCGCTCGGCGCCGACGTCGAGCTCGGGCCGTTCTCGCGCCGCCTGTGGATGCGCCCCGACGTGACGGCGCGCATGCGGCTCCTCGTGCAGCGTCACAAGCTCGAGCCGCACGAGGCGGCGGTGCCGCAGGCGCTGACCGGACGGCCCGTCGGACAGCCGGCGGCGGCCGGCCTCGGCGCGCACGTGCAGCGTTACTACCTCGATCGCGATCCCGGCGATCGCGCGGCGCCGTGGTCGTACGTGTTCGCGACCGGCGGCGTCGCCGGCGACAACGTGTCGGCGGCGGCGGCGACCGGCGTGCACCCCGGCGGGGCGCGGCCGCTGCTCATCAAGATCGACAACGCCGACAGCTTCGCCGACATGCTCGGGCGCGAGACCGTGCGCAGCGCGGGCCCGGTCGAGCCATACGACGCCCTCATGCGCACGTACATCGACGCGTACAGCGACCGGCTGCGCTGGAAGGGCGAAGGCGACGCCGTGCGCTCGCGCCGCTTCGCCGATCTGACCATCGCGGCCGGCACCGTCGCCAAGTCCGACGCGATCGCGGACGTGCTCGAGCCGCAGCTGTTCACGGCGCGCCCCGGCACGTCGTGCGGCGACACGCGCAACCGCGACATCCCGGGCATGAGCCTCGAGGCGGCGCGCCACCTCTTGACCCATCCGACGCAGCCCGCGCGCTACGTCTGCGTGAGCGACATCGGGCTCTACGAGGCCTCGGGCGGCGGCGGCTACGACACGCACGACTACAACGCGCCCGACACGGCGCGGAACTTCGACAACCTCCTGCGCTCGCTGCTCGCGATCATCAACGCGCCGGGCGAGACCGATCCGACCAAGCTCTCCCTCGACGACACGCTCGTCATCCTGAACACCGAGTTCGGCCGGACGCCGTGGGCGCAGGACCGCAGCGACTTCGGGCGCAACCACCATCCCTACGGCTACGTCACCGCGATGTTCGGCGCGACGATCACGTCCGCCGAGAAGGGCGTGTACGGCGCGATCGGCCCCGACGGGCGCGCCGAGACGGCGGCGACGCCGTCGGAGAACCGGATCGCCGCGCTGCTCGCCATGGGCATCTGGCCGTTCTCGCCCGAGGCGTTCGCCGTGTCCGACGTGACCGGCGCCGTCTCCGAGGAGGACGCCGCCGCAAAAGCCACGGCGCGCGTCCTGGGGGTGCAGCAATGAGCCGGCTCGCGATCGTGACCATGCTGGTCCTCAGCCTCGTGCCCGCGTGCAGCGGGTGCGACGGCGGCGGCGGCGGCGACGACGAGCCCGGCCCCGACTCGACGTTCGACCAGTGCGCGAGCGAGCCGGCGGCGTTCGTGCGCGACGCCATGCTCGCGATCCTCGGCCGGCGCCCGGCGTCGCAGCACGAGGTCGACGCGTACGTCGCCCTGTACGAGCAGGTCGCGGCCGCGCGCGCCGCCGGCACCTCCGACGACGATCCCCGCGAGGTCGTCGCCCGCGCGATGCTGGCGCGCCCGGAGAAGCTCGAGCGCTGGGCCGTGCACGTCATGGACGCCCTGCGCGTGACCCGGATCGAGGACCAGGGCATGGGGAGCTGCTACGGCGTGGCCGCGGTGGCGGCGGTCGACGAGTCGGTCGCCACCTACGTGCGCGACAACCCGGCGAGCGCCGGCGGCGACGGCCGCAACTTCACGATGCTCGACGTGGTGAAGAGCTCGATCGTCCTCGACGATCTGTCGCCGATCTACCGCGCGCACCTGTTCGCGCTGGTGAGCCGGGCCATCCCCGCCGCCAACGTCCCCGACGTCGAGGCCGAGCTCGCGCGCCGCGAGGACTTCGGCAACGTCTTCGACCAGACGTACCTGAACCGCGACATCGTGTGCCTCGGCTGCCACAACAGCCAGAACGCGATCACCGATCGCGAGGAGCCCGAGCTCGACCGCCACTGGCCGCTCGCCGGTCACGTCGACGCCGCGATCTACGGCGCGTCGACCGGCATCGACGCGGCGCGCGCGCACGCGCCCTTCCGCTACGACGGCTTCGTCGTGCGGCGCAACGGTCGGACGCCGTGGGGCATGGCGACGTCGTGCGGGCGCTTCAACGACCCGGCGACCGTCGGCGACGACCTCGCGATGATCGACGGCTACTTCGCGAGCCTGCGCGGCCGCCGCCTCACCGCGTTCGACCTCGAGGGCGCGCTCGCGCGCGGCTTCGAGGCGATCCGCGGCGCCGGCCTCGTCGTCGACGGCGAGGGGGCGGTCGCCGATCCCGACGCCGCGTTCGCGTACATGGTCGCGACCAGCATCGCCGAGGGCGTGTGGCGCGAGGCGGTGGGCACGCCGCTCACGATCGCGAACTACTTCCCGCGCAACCAGGCGATGCGCGACGAGCTGCAGCGGCTGACCGACGGCTTCGTCGCGAACGGCTACTCGCTCGACGAGCTCCTCGTCGCGGTCGTCACGAGCGACTACTTCAGCCGGCTGCCGCCGGAGGCGGGCTGCGGCCCGAGCCCGTACACGTACCCGGCGCTCTACGACCCGTGGGTGATCGACGACGCCGATCCGGTGCGCCGCGGCAACGGCCCCGGCGACGCGGTTTCGGCGATCTCGCCGCGCACGCTGCTCTCGGCGGCGTACGCCGCGCTCGAGTGGCCGCCGCCGGCGCGCGAGCAGTTCCCGCTGGACGAGGACGGCTGCGCGGAGCTGTCGTGCTCCGAGCTCGGCGCCGCGTGCGAGTTCGGCAGCTGCTGCGAGACCTACGCGGTCATGTGCCAGGGCCAGCCGCAGGTGCTCGATCCCGCGGAGCTGCCGTTCCAGCGCGCGATCGGCGCGTTCCTGAAGAACGGCGAGCGCGGCTTCCGCGGCCTCGACTTCCAGGCGCGGCTCGCGTGGGAGGACCGCTTCGGCGTGTGCGAGAAGCCCATGCGCGTGACCGGCGCCGACCTCGTCGACCGCGCGATCGCGGCCGGCGCGATGACGCCCGGCGCGACGGTCGGCGACG
>JAIOII010000236.1 GCA_019912685.1 Kofleriaceae bacterium | reverse complement strand
GTTCGGCTATCCCGCGATCTATCTCGTCGCGCCGCACGCCGCCGCGACGAGATAGATCGCGGGATAGCCGAACGCCTTGGCGATCGGCTATCCCGCGATCTATCTCGTCGCGGCGGCGTGCGGCGCGGCGGCGGCCGCGCTGGTGTGGTGGGAGCCAAGAAATGCTAAAAGCGCCGAGGAATGGCCGAGCGCGCCCCCGACGTCTCCATCGTGATCCCCGTCTACAACGAGGAAGGGATCCTGCGCGAGGCGGTCACGGAGCTGCGCAAGAGCCTCGTGCTCGTGCGCGAGGATCTCGGCGCGCCCGATCTGCGGTTCGAGATCATCCTCGCCGAGAACGGCTCGCGCGACGCCACCGTCGATCTGGCGCGCGGCCTCGCCGACGAGATGCCCGACGTGCGCACGTTCTCGCTCGGCGAGCCCAACTACGGCAAGGCGCTGCGCCAGGGCATCCTGATGGCGCGCGGCGAGCTCGTCATCTGCGACGAGATCGACCTCTGCGACACCGACTTCTACCGGCGCGCGCTCGCGCTCCTGCGGGCCCGCGGCTGCGATATGGTCGTCGGCTCGAAGGCGATGCGCGGCGCGCGCGACCATCGGCCGCTCATGCGGCGCGCGGCGACGCGCGTCATCAACGGCATGCTGCGGGTGTCCCTCGACTTCCGCGGCACCGACACGCACGGGCTCAAGGCGTTCCGCCGGGCGACGCTCGAGCCGATCGTCCACCAGTGCGTGATCGACAAGGATCTCTTCGCCAGCGAGCTCGTGATCCGCGCCGGACGCGCCGACCTCTCGATCATCGAGATCCCGGTGCGGCTCGAGGAGAAGCGCCCGCCGGCGATCAACCTGGTCAAGCGCGTGCCCGGCGTGATGCGTGGCCTCGCCAAGCTGACGTGGGTCATCCGGTTCGGCGGCGAACCGTAGCGGTGATGTCGTGAGCGATCCGCTGGTAGCCGTCTCCGTCGATCTCGATCCGCTGCCCTGCTACTACCGCATCCACGCGCTCGGCGAGCCCCCGCGCGAGCTGCGCGATCTGGTCCTCCGCCGCGCCATGCCGCGGCTCGCCGAGCTGTTCGGGCGTCACGGCGTGCCGGCGACGTGGTTCGTCGTCGGCGAGGATCTCGATCCCGCCGCCGTCGGCGACACCGCCGCCGCGGCGGCCCGCGCGCTCCTCGCGGAGCGCCACGCCGCCGGCGACGAGCTCGGCAACCACTCGCACACGCACCCGTACGATCTGGCGCGGCGCTCGCCGGCGGACGTCGCGCGCGAGATCGGCGGCTGCGACGAGCGCCTGCGCGCGATCACCGGACACCCGGTCGCCGGCTTCCGCGCGCCCGGCTACGACCTCTCGGCGGTGATGCTCGCCGAGCTGGCGAAGCGCGGCTACGTCTACGACTCGTCGATCTACCCCGCGCCCGGCTACTACGCGGCCAAGGCAGCGGTGATGGCGGCCTTGCGCGCGCTCGGCCGGCCGAGCGGCGCGGTCATGACCGATCCGCGCGCCCTCGTCGCGCCCACCGATCCGTACCGCCCGGCGATGTCGGCGCCGTGGCGCCGACATCGCCGGGCGGTAC
>JAIOII010000235.1 GCA_019912685.1 Kofleriaceae bacterium | reverse complement strand
GCACGACGCGTGCGCGGCCGCCGCCGCCCGGGCCGGCGCGCCGCTCAAGGACGTCTACGCCGCCGCGATCTCGGCCTGGCGCGCCCGCCGCCAGCGCCACCCGTAGGCCGGCATACCGCTCGGGGCCGGTCTGGTATCCTGGCCGGGTGTCTGGCAGCTTCATCGCCGTCGTCGGTGGCACACCGGCGGAGCGAGACCGCGTCGTCGCGGCGCTGGCGGACCACGACCTCGAGGCGGAGGCCCACGAGCGCCTGCAGCTCGACCTCGTCACCAACCTGCCGTCGCTGGTGATCGTCGTCGGCGCCGACGCGCCCGAGCTCTGCGCGGCGGCGCGCGCCGCGCCCCCGCTCGCCGACGTGCCGATCCTCGTGCTCACGACCGATCAGGACCGCGCGCTCGCCGCTGGCGCCACCGATCTCGCGATGCCGATCCTGACCGACGCCGCGCTCGCCCGCCGCGTCCGCAACCTGCAGATGCTCGGCCGGCTGCGCGGGCCGTGGACGCCGGGCTCGCTCGGCCCGGTGCTCATCAAGGTCAACGACATCCTCGCCGAGCAGGGCGACGACGTCGAGGCGCTGATCGAGGTGCTCGAGCTCACCCGCGACTCGCTCGCGTTCGACCGCGCGTCGCTGGTCGCGCACATCGAGGGCTCGCCCAACGCGTTCGTCGTCGCCGCCACCGACGATCCCGCGCGCTCGCAGTGGACGCTCGCCATCGCGGACTACCCGGAGATCGCGGAGGCGATCCGCACCGGCGAGCCGGTGCTCCTCGACGACGCGACGGCGCATCCGCTCACCGCCCCGGTGGCCGACAAGATCCTCGCGCGCGGCGTGAAGGGCGTCGCCGTGTTCCCGGTGACGTGGCGCGGCCGGCCGCTCGGCGCGATCATCCTCCGCAAGAACACCGCCGGCGCGCGCCACGTCGTCGGCCGCGGCGCCGAGTTCGTGCGCCTCATCTCGTCGCTCACCGCCGCGCACCTCCGCCACGGCGCGGTGCTCGAGAGCCTGCGCGACCAGACCCACCGCATCTCCCGGCTCAAGTACGAGGCCGAGCGCCGCCTGCGCGGCATCGAGTCGCTCAAGGAGCACTTCGAGGCCGCCGCCGACGGCGTGGTCATCGTCGACGACGGCGGCGCGATCCTGTTCGTCAACCGCGCCGCCGAGCGCATCACCGGCTTCGCCCGCTCGACGCTCAACGGCCATCCCATGGCCGAGCTGGTCGCGCCCGCGTCGACCGAGGTCCTCGCCGGCGTCGTCGAGAAGGTGCTCGGCGGCGGCAACGTCGAGCCGTTCGATCTCGAGCTGGCCACCACGGCGAGCGAGCACCTCACGGTGTCGGTGTCGACGTCGACCGTGCTCGCCGACACCGGCGCCGTCATCCTCACGTTCCGCGACGTCACCGCGCAGCGCTCGCTCGAGGGCGAGCTGCGCGCGACCAAGGAGTTCCTCGAGCGCCTCATCGACTCGACGGTCGACGCCATCGTCGCCGCCGACATGCGCGGCACGGTGATCCTCTTCAACCAGGGCGCCGAGCGCCTCTACGGCTACCGGGCCGACGAGGTGATCGGCAAGCTGCCGGTCTGGGAGCTGTACGACGAGGGCGTGCCGCGCCAGATCATGCGCATGCTGCGCTCGACGTCGCACGGCGGCGTCGGCCACCTCGAGCAGACGCGCCGCGAGATCCGCGCGAAGAACGGCCAGCTCGTCCCGGTCAACATGACCGCGTCGATCATCTACGAGAACGGCCGCGAGGTCGCGACCGTCGGCATCTTCAGCGACCTCCGCGACCGCATCCGCATCGAGCAGCGCCTCCTCCAGGCGCAGGAGAAGCTGCAGATCACCGAGAAGCAGGCGCTCGTCGCGGAGCTCGCCGGCGCCGCCGCCCACGAGCTCAACCAGCCGCTCACCTCGATCCTCGGCTACGCGCAGCTCATCCAGCGCCAGAGCCCGCCCGAGGCGTCGCACCTGCGCGCGGTCGGCGTCATCCGCGAGCAGGCCGAGCGCATGGCCGACATCGTCAAGAAGATCGGCCGCATCACCAAGTACGAGACCATGCCGTACGTCGGCGGCGCGTCGATCCTCGACCTCGATCGCTCGACCGCCGGCGAGGTCCCGATCACCGAGTCGACCGGCCAGAGCTCGACCAGCTCGACCGGCGACGAGAGCGTCGACGGCAGCCGCACGCGCGAGTTCTCGGCGATCCGCCCTCCGCCGGAGATGCTGGCCGCGCTCGAGCTCGAGGAGCTGATCGATGACCCCGCCGCCCCCGACTCCGAGACCGGCAGTCGCCCCGGAGAAGAGAAGACCCGCGTCGTGAAGCCCAAGCGATGAGCCCGCTCCAGCCCCCTCTGCCCGATCTCGCCGCCGTGGCCACGGCCATGCTCGAGCTGGGCCGCGATCTCCACCTCGAGCTGACCGAGGCCGAGCTCTCCGATCGCTTCCTCACCACGCTCGCGCAGCTCTTCCCCGCGCGCCGCATCGCGCTCCGCGTCCTCGACCCGCGCACGCGCGAGCCCGCCCGCGTCTACGCGCTCGGCGGCGATCTGCGCCCCGGGCTCGAGTCCGACCGCGTGACGATCAAGGAGTCGTCGGTGCAGAAGACGCGGCTCAAGACCGCGGTCGCCGCGTCGGCGCGCCTGCGCCTCGACAGCCGCTGGGACTCGCCCTTCTCGCACGTCGCCGCGGGCTTCGCGGTGCCGCTCGTCGCGTCGGGCGAGCTCTACGGCCTGCTCGACATCGGCTACGCGCTCGGGCAGGACCTGACCGAGGTCGACGAGCCCCTGGTCCTGCCGGTCGCGAACCAGCTCGCGCTCGCGCTGCGCAACCAGCGGCTGTGGCGTGACGCCCAGGGCCTGCGCGACTTCCAGACCCGGCTCATCGAGCACGCCAACGCGCTCATCGTCGGCGTCGATCGCAGCTGGCGCGTCACGGTGTGCAACCGCGCGCTCCTCGAGCTCACCGGCTTCCGCCGCGACGAGGTCGTCGGCCAGGACCTGCGCGATCTGCTGCCCGACGACCAGCGCGCCCGGCTGACGCCGGTGTTCGCCGCCGCGATGCGCGGCCACACGCAGGACGCGGTCGAGGCGGTGATCCCGTCGCGCCACCGCGGCCGCGTGCGCACGGTCTGGGCGCTCGCCGCGATCGGCCAGGACCGCGTCGGCGAGCAGCCGACCGCCGAGGCCGTCGTCGCGATCGGGCAGGACCAGACGCGGCTCCGCGAGCTCCAGGATCAGGTCATCCAGGCCGAGCGCCTCGCCACGCTGGGCCAGCTCGCCGCCGGCGTCGTGCACGAGCTCAACAACCCGCTCACGTCGATCTCGGTGTACGCCGAGTACCTCCTGCGCAAGGCGGAGCGCGCCGGCAGCGATCCGGGCGACGTCGAGAAGCTGGCGCGGATCGGGCAGAGCGCGCAGCGCATCCTGCGCTTCGCGCGCGAGCTCGTGCAGTACGCCAAGCCGGTCGGCGACGAGATCGACGTGGTCGACCTGAACGCGGTGGTGCGCCAGTCGCTCTCGTTCTGCGAGCACCTCTTCGACCGCGGCGGCATCCAGGTCGGCGTCGAGCTCGAGCCGACCCTGCCGCCCGTGCCCGCGATCCCGGGCCAGCTCGAGCAGGTCCTCATCAACCTCCTCACCAACGCCGCCCACGCGGTCGAGGGCGGCGGCACGGTCGCGGTTCGCACCCGCCAGGGCCCCGGCGAGACCGTCCAGGTGATGGTCGACGACTCGGGCCCGGGCATCTCCGCCGAGGACCAGACCCGGATCTTCGAGCCGTTCTACACGACCAAGACCGACGGCAAGGGCACCGGCCTGGGGCTGCCCATCGTGAAGAACATCGTCGAGCAGCACCGCGGCTCGATCGGCGTCGCGAAGGCCCCCGAAGGCGGGGCCCGCTTCCTCGTCACGCTGCCGAGATCGCCCGGGTGATCTCGTGGCCCCAGGTGATCAGGAGTGATCTCGGGCGCCTAGATATACACGTCAATAAGTTGGCCACCCGGATCGACGCTGTTAGGGTGGACTTCCGATGAAGCCGGACGTGATGCTAGAGAAGCTCGAGGACGCCGCGACCCAGCTGAGGGTCAAGGTGTCCTACGAGGTCCTCGGCGCGGCGATCGGCCATGGTGGCCTGTGCCGCGTGAAGGGCGAGTACCGGGTGATCATCGACAAGCGGGCGTCGACCGAGGAGCGTGTCACCACGCTCGCCGCGTCGCTGTCCCGCCTCGACCTCACCTCGCTCCCCGAGGCACTGCGCGACCTGATCGATCAGCACGCGCCCTCGATGAAGCGCGCCTCTTAGAGCTTCGCGAGGAGCTCTTTCTTCTTGGCGTCGAACTCGGCGTCGGTCAGCACGCCCGCGGCCTTCAGCTCGCCGAGCTGCTTGAGCATGCCCATGATCTGGTCCTTGCTCTCGGTCGGCGCCGCCGCCGCCGCCGGCCGGCCGGCCTGGTTGAACTGGTTCATCATCTGACCGGCCATCGCGAAGCCCATGCCGATGCCGGCGCCGTCCAGCGCGCCGCCGCCGCCGCCGCCCTTCTCCATACCCTTGGCGGCGCCGAGCATCATCTCGGCCTGCGCCATCTGCTGGTAGCCGCCGGCCATGTTGACGTACGCGGCGCGCTCGACCAGCTTGTCGAGGCGATCGCGGTCGGCCGGGTCCATCGAGATCGTGAAGTCGCCGAAGCGGATGACCTCGACGCCGTAGCTCTCGATGTGCTTGCGCAGCGCGCCGACGGTGAAGGTCTCGATCTCCTCGGTGTAGGCGCCGGAGGACACCTTCATCACCGGCCAGTTCTCCTTCACGATCAGCTCGGCGATGTGGTCCTTGATGGTCTTCTGGACCTGGCTCTTGAACCAGCCGATGAACGCGTCGTTGGTCGTCGTGCGCTGGCCGACGAGGCCGATCACGAACTTCATCGGGTCGAAGACCTTGGCCGAGAAGTCGCCGTGCACCATGAGGCGCACGCGCAGGCCGGTCTGGGGATCGGGCACGTCACCCACCGAGGTCCCGAACTTGATCGACGGGTGCTCGCGGGTGTTGACGAAGTACACCTCGGAGATGAAGACGTTGCCGCCGGTGAACTTGTCGACGAGCTGGCCGAGGAACGGGATGTTGTTGCCGTCGAGCGTGTGGCGCCCGGCCGAGAGGCTGCCGACGTACTGCCCGTTCTTGAAGAACATGGCGATCTCGTCCTGGTCGACGGTGAGCTGCGCCTTCCAGGGGATGGTCTGATCGGGATGCTTCCAGACCCAGAAGTCCTTCGCCTCGTCGGGACGAGCGATGGCCATCTCCTTGACGCCACCCTTGACGAAATCGAGAATTCCCATGTTCTCTCTCCTCTCGTAGAGCGAGGAACCTAGCACATGAACTGGCGCATGAAGGGCGCGATCCAGAAGGTCCTGGGCATGGTCCCAGCTGGAGACGAGCTCCACTACCAGCTGCAGCGGCGCTTCGGCGGCCTGCGCGACCTCACCCGCGAGCTCGACGCGAAGCTGGAGGACTGGCGCCTCATGGCCGGGCACCTGGCAAGCGCGGGCATCCCGATCCAGGGCACGCGCTTCGTCGAGATGGGCACCGGCTGGTACCCGACCTTTCCGTTCTGCCTCTACCTCGGCGGCGCGGCGCGCGTCGACACGATCGATCTCAACCGCTACCTGCGGCCCGACCTGACCCGGGACATGGCGAGGTTCCTCGGCGGCAAGCTCGACACGATCGCCGAGCAGTCGAAGCGCCCGCTCGCCGACGTCCGCGCGGCGCACGAGGCGCTCTCGAAGGCGCTCGCCGGCGGCGCGACGCCGGCGAGCGCCTTCGAGAGCGCCTCG
>JAIOII010000234.1 GCA_019912685.1 Kofleriaceae bacterium | reverse complement strand
GTCTCGGCGCCGTCGCGGTCGCGGGCGCCGCCATCCTCTGGCTCACCTCGGGGCGCGAGCCGCGAGGCGCGCCGATCGCGGTCGTCTCCCACGGCGGCGCCGGCGGCACCGCGGTCGACGTCAGCTGGAGGTTTTGATGCGCCCCATTCTCTTCGTGCTCCTTGGCGCTGTTACGGCCGGATGTTCGGTGCCGGGCGTCGACTTCACCGAGCTCGACGGCGGTGACGACGTCGATGCCGTCGATGCCCCGCCGGGAGGCCTCGCGCTGGTCGTCTCCGCGAGCACCGTGACGGTGAGCGAGGGCGCGGAGGCGTCGTTCACCGTCGTCCTCCCGCAAGCGCCCGCGGGCGCGGTGTTCGTGGCCGTGCAGTCGAGCGACGAGGTCGTCCTCGGCAGCCGGCCCGACCTCCTGGTCTTCGAGGCCGTCAACTGGGACCAGCCGCAGACCGTCACGCTCTCGGGCAAGGACGACGCCGACGCGCTCGACGAGATCGCCGGCGTGACGCTGACCTCGGCGGCCGCCGGGGACGCCTCGGTGCAGGTCGTCGTGGACGACGACGACGCGCTGCGGGTGGTGACCACGCCCGCCGCGAGCCTCGAGGTCGACGAAGGCGCGACCACGACCGTCGCCGTGAAGTTGAGCGCGATCCCGGCGGGCGACGTCGTCCTCGAGGTCGGCTCGCTCGATCCCGCCAGCGCCGCCGTGGCGCCGGGCACGCTCACGTTCACGCCCGTCGACTGGGACACGGCCCAGGACGTCCTCGTGACCGGCGTCCAGGACGACGACACCGAGCACGAGGACACGAGCCTCACCTTCGGCGCGCCGGGATCGCCCGACGTCGACGGTGCCACGCTGGCGGTCCGGGTGGTCGACGACGAGGTGCTGAACATCGTCCCGTCGGTCTCCAACCTCGGCACGTTGATCGAGGGCGGGACGACCAGCTTCACGGTCCGCCTGTCGTACCCGCCGCCGGCCGACCTCGACGTGGCGGTCGCGTCGAGTGATCCGAGCGCGCTCGCGGTGTCGCCGGCGGCGCTGCGCTTCACCACCAGCAACTGGAGCACGCCGCAGACGGTCACGGTCGAGGCTCCTCAGGATCAGGACGTCGTCGACGAGACGCCGGCGGTCACGTTGACCACGGCGGCGACCATGCCGCGCACGATCGCCGTGGCGATCGACGACGACGACGAACAGGAGGTCCTGTTCGCGCCGGCGACGGTCGCCGTCGTCGAGAACGCCACGGCGGCGCTCTCGGTCCACCTTCGCTACGAGCCGGCCGCGCCGGTCACGGTGACGGTCGCCAGCGCGGCCGCCACGGTGGCGACGGTGACGCCCGCGAGCCTCGTGTTCACGCCCGGCGACTACGCCCAGCCCCAGGTCGTGACGGTGCGCGGCGCCGAGGACCAGGACGCCGCCGCCGCGATGACCGCGGTACGCCTCGAGTCGCTGAGCCCGCCGCTGACGGCCGACGTGCCGGTGACGGTCGCCGACAACGACGTGCTCCACATCGAGACCGATGTCACGGCGGTGTCTCTCACCGAGACCACGACGGCGACCTTCCAGGTGCGCTTGACCGCGGCGCCGGTGAGCACGCTGGCGGTCACGCCGCTGTCCTCGGACGTGACCGCGGTGACGGTCTCCCCTGCCACCCTGAGCTTCACCGCCAGCAACTGGAACGCGTACCAGACGGTCACGGTCACCGGCGTCGACGACGTCGACGCGGCGGCCGACACCGTCATCCTCTCGTTGACGTCGGCAGCGACACCCGCGGTCACGGTGACGGCCACGGTGACCGACGTGGACCAGCAGGCGATCGTCGCCAGCCCGGCGACGAGCGTGAGCGTCGACGAGGGCGCGACCGCGACCATCGGGGTACGGCTGCAGCACCAACCGTCGAGCAACGTGATCGTCGCCGTGAGCTCGAGCGCGACCGCGGCCGCGACGGTCGCCCCCGCCACGCTCACCTTCTCCCCGACGAACTACGCCACGAACCAGACCGTCACGGTCACCGGCGTGGACGACGTCGACACCGCGTCCGCCACGGCGGTGGTGACGCTGGCGAGCGCCGGCCTCGCGAGCGTGCCGATCGAGGTCGCCGTGACGGACAACGACGTGCTCGCGATCGACCTCGATGTCGCGAGCCTGTCGATCAGCGAGGGCGCGAGCGGCGCGATCCGCGTCCGGCTCTCGGCGCAGCCGCCGGGAACCGTCACGGTGTCGGCGTCCTCGAGCGACACCGGTGCGGCCACGGTGATGCCGGCGTCGCTGTCCTTCTCCGCGGCGACCTGGAACACGCCGCAGACGTTGACCGTGACCGGCGTGGACGACGCCGACGTCGCCGGCGAGAGCGTCACCATCACCCTGACCAGCCCCGGCATCCCGCCCAGGACCGCGGAGGTGGCGGTCACCGATGACGACGTCCTGGGCGTCGTCACGACCCCGGCGACGATCGCGCTCGGCGAGGCCGGGAGCGCGACTTTCCAGGCCAGGTTGTCGCGCGCACCGGCGAGCAACGTGACCGTCGGCGTGGCGTCGTCGGACCCGGGCGCGGCGACGGTCGCTCCGACGTCGCTCACGTTCTCGCCGCAGACCTGGGACACCTACCAGACCGTGACGGTCACGGGTGTGGCCGACGTCGATCTCGCGAACGAGGCGATCACGATCGACCTCACGGGCGCGAACGTGACACCGGCGGCGGTCGCGGCAGCGATCACCGACGACGACATGCAAGTCGTCACCGTCGCATCGGGCTCGATCGTGGTGACCGAGGGGGGCAGCGGGACGGTCGGCGTGCGGCTCCAGTACCAGCCATCGACCGACGTCGTGGTGACGGCGAGCTCGGCAAACGCGGCCATCACGACGGTCTCGCCGGCGACCCTGACGTTCACGCCGGCGAGCTACGCGACCCCGCAGCCCCTGACCATCGCCGGGGTCGACGATCCCGATGCGGCGCCGGGGACGACCACGGTCTCGCTGACGAGCCCGGGCGCGACCGGCGCCTCGATCGCGGTCACCGTCACCGATGACGACCCGCTCGGCGTCGCGACCAGCATGGCGAGCATGATCGTCGGCGAGCAGAGCAGCAGCACCCTCGGGGTCCGGCTCACCGCGCAGCCCTCCGCGAACGTCACGATCTCGGTGTCGTCGAGCGACAGCGGGGCGGCGACGGTCTCGCCATCGACCCTGACGTTCACGCCCGCGAACTGGGACGCGTACCAGAACGTCACGATCGCCGGGGTCGACGACGCCGATGCGGCCGACGAGACCGTGTCCGTGACCTGCAGCGGCACCGGCGTGATCACGCGGACGGTGAGCGTGACGGTCGACGACGACGATCAGCTGACCATCATTGCCAGCACGTCGTCGGTGTCGATGACCGAGGGCGGCATCGCGACGTTCACCGTGCGGCTCGGCGCCCAGCCGCAGGCGACGACGGCGGTGGCCGTGACCTCCGCCGACGCCGGCGCGGTGACGGTCTCGCCCTCGTCGCTCAGCTTCACGACCGCGAACTGGGCGACGAGCCAGACCGTGACGGTGACCGGGGTCGACGACCTGGACATGGCGGCGGAGTCGGTCGCGCTGTCGCTGACCGCGGGCGGCCTGGATCCCGTCACGGTGACCGCCAGCGTCACCGACCCCGACGTCCAGCGCGTCCTCGCCTCGCCCGCGACGCTGACCGTCGGCGAAGGCGCGACGGGCACGGTCACTGTGAGCCTCGCCCACGAGCCGGCGGCGAACACGACCGTGACGGTCTCCGTCGCCGCCTCGATCGCCACGGCGAGCGCGAGCACGTTGACCTTCACGCCCACGAACTACGCGACGGCGCAGACGCTGACGATCACCGGCACGCAGGACGCCGACGCGGTGGACGACACCACCTCCCTGTCGCTGACCTCGACCGGCGCCACCCCAGCGGCCGTTGCGCTCACGATCGACGACGACGAGTCGCTCACCTTCGTCACCAGCGCGACGATGTACACGGTCTTCGAGGGCGCGACGGCGACCGTGCAGGTCCGGCTGTCGGCCCAGCCGACGAGCACCGTCACGGTCGGCGTCACGTCCACCGACACCAGCGCGGCGACCGTGTCGCCCGGCACGCTCACGTTCACCACCAGCAACTGGAGCACGTACCAGACGGTCACGGTGACCGGCGTCCAGGACGCCGACAGCAGCAATGACTATCCCGACGTGCGCTTCGCCAGCAGCGGGTACACGAGCGTCGATGTCGAGGGCCTGGCCTACGACAACGACACGATCGTCACGGACCTGTCCTCCCTCGCGCTCTACGAGCAAGGCAGCGCCACGCTCCAGGTCCGGCTCACCGCGCCGCCACCGGCGAGCGTCACGGTCGCGGTGGTCTCGTCGGACACGAACACGGCGACGCTGTCCGTCAGCACGCGCACGTTCACGACCAGCAACTGGAACACGTACCAGCTGGTGCCGGTGTCCGGCGTCAACGACGCCGACGTCACGAACGACGCCGTGAACATCACGTTGTCGTCGACCGGCTACACCACGCGGACCGTGCCTGCGGTGGTCCACGACAACGACACCATCGCGCCGGAGGTGAGCCAGCTGAGCGTCGCCGAGTACGAGACGCTCCCGCTGCGGGTTCGGCTCGCGGCCCAGCCGATCGGCAACGTCGTGGTGAGCGCGACGATGTCCGCTAGCGGCGTCGTGTCGCGCACGCCGTCCACGCTGACCTTCACCCCCAGCGACTGGAGCACGTACCAGACGGTCAGCGTGACGGGCTCGGGCGACGCGGACACCGACAACGACGTCGTGACCATGTCGTTCAGCGCGACGGGCTTGTCGACGGCCACGACCACGATCACCGCCGTCGAGACGCTGCAGCTGGCGGTGTTGCCGTACTCCGACAACGGCGGCGCCGGCACCATCACCGGTCCGGGGATCAACTGCTCCGTCGGCAGCACCGGCACCTGCAGCGCGCGCTACCGCGTCGGGACCACGGTCACGTTGACGGCAACCGGCGGGCCCTCGAGCGCCTTCTGGCACTGGGACTACTGCCCGCAGCCGTCGGGCGACACGTGCACGGTGGTGATGAACCAGGGCGTGACGACGGGCGTGCACGCCTACTTCCCGCGCGTCGTGAGCCTGACCGTGACCAAGACCGGCAACGGCACCGTCGTCGATCAATGGAATGCGCTGAACTGCGGGAGCGTGTGCAGCTGGGCGTACCACTGGGTCGCTACGGTCGGGCTCACCGCGACGCCCGCGGCCGGCTGGTCCTTCTCGCATTGGACCGGCGCCTGCGCCGGCCAGGGCGCTTCGTGTACCGCCACGTTCGACGTGAACACCACGACGCACGCGGTGTTCACCTCACCATGACCGAGGAGAAACCATGAACAGTATCGCAAGCATTCTCGTCCGTCGTTCCATCCTGTTCGCGGTGCTCGCGCTCGTCGCGCTGTCCGGCAGCGCCCTCGCCGAGGATCGTGCCGGTCCGCCGGGTAGCGGCGTCCAGATCCGCGTCCCCACCGGCTGGAAGACCTCCGAGACGGCGAAGGACGGCGAGAGCTTCCTCATCTCGCTCAGCCCCGACGGCGAGGCGTCGGTGATGTACGGGGTGGCCGAGGCGGCCAACCTGCAGAAGGCCGTGAAGTCGCTCGACGCGTTCCTCGGCAAGCTGGTGACCGGCGCGAAGATGAGCAAGGCGAAGAAGCTCTCGCTCAACGGGATGAGCGCGCTGGCCGCCAAGGGCACCGGCAAGCTCCAGAGCGGCGTCGCCGTGCAGCTCGCCGTGGTCATCGCCCAGACGCCGACCGGCAAGGTGCTCTTCGTGATCGGCCTGGTCAACGCGGCGAAGAAGAACGCGTACAAGAAGACGCTCGACGAGGTCCTCGCCGGCGTGCGCCCGGCCTCGTGAGCTCGTGAGGCCGGCCCGCTGGCCGCTCACTTCTCGAGGTCGGCGAGGAGCAGGCGGTACTGCGTCAGCACGCGATCGTGGCGCGCCTTGATGCGCTGCAGGTAGCCGTGATCGCGGGTGCGGCCCATCGCCAGGGTCGCCTCGCTGCGCACGCGCTCGATGAGCGTGGTCGAGTCGTCGAACGGCTTGAGCACGAAGCCGACGACGCCGAGGTCGGCGGCGCGCGCCGTGAGGTT
Source organism: Kofleriaceae bacterium (assembly GCA_019912685.1). Classification (GTDB taxonomy): domain Bacteria; phylum Myxococcota_A; class Polyangia; order Haliangiales; family Haliangiaceae; genus UBA2376. The sequence continues at coordinate 5,235 of JAIOII010000234.1, read as the reverse complement.
GGGGTCGGCGTAGCCGGTGATGAGGAACGCGGCGAGCCCGGGGCGATCCTTGCGCAGGCGGCGGATGACCTCGAGGCCGTCGATGCCGGGCAAGCCGATGTCGATGAGCACGAGATCGAGCGCCTGGCCGCGCGTCGACATCAGGTCGGCGTGAGCGACCGCCTCCTCGCCGGTGACGAAGGCGAAGGTGGTGATGTCGGTCTCCTCGAGCTTGTCGCAGAGGAAGTTGGCCATGTCGCGGTCGTCCTCGACGACCATCACCACCGGATCGCGCTCCGCGTCGACGTCGAAGGCGAGGCCGGCGGTGCGCGGGTTCTTCTGCGCGAGCTGCTTCTCGAGATCGATCGAGCGGCGCTCCGTGCGCACCAGGTCCTTGAGCATCTCCTCGACCATCGCGCGCAGCTGCTTGAGCGCGCGCTTCTGCGCGCCGTACTTGGCGCGCTTGCGGGCCGCGTAGGTGAGGGCCTCGGCGGTGGTCTCGTACGACTCGGAGCCGAGGTCGACGAAGTCGACGGCGCCGGCGCGCAGGCAGGCGACGACGAGGCCGACCGAGGGGCGCTGCGCGACGGCGACCGGCGCGGCGTCGGGGACGGCGGCGGCGATCTCGCTGACCCGGGCCGCGGCGATCGCCGCCGTGGTCAGGCCACGCGCCGCATCGTCGACGTCGATGATCACGACCGCGCCCTCGTCGTCGACCAGCGCCTTGGCCGCCTCCGCCGCGTCCGCCACCACGGCGGTCTCGGTGCCGGCGGCGACCAGCTTGTCGACGAGCTCGCGCAGCGGCTGCGCCGTGCCGCCGCTCCAGCCGCGTGACGCGACGACGATGACCGTCTCCGGAACCTCGATCGTCATGAGCCCATGATTCTACCGCCGAAGCACCCAGCGTTCCTCGCCCGCGGCCACGATCTCGTCCGTCGTGAAGGGGAGGTCGAAGTGACGCTCGGCGATGTAGTGGTTCTCGAGGACGTCCTTGTAGTGCGGGTTCGACGGGTTGTAGATCGTGCCGCCCGGGAACTGCAGCTTCACCTCGATCTGCTGGCCGGGCCGCGCCTCGGCGAGGAAGCGCTGCGCCGGGCCGTCCTCGTCCTGCTTGAAGTCGAGGTCCCCCCAGCCGCAGTCGGCGCGGTTGACCGCGAAGTTGTCACCGGGCTTGGGGAAGCCGCCGGCCTGCGCGCTGCCCGGCGCCGGCACCTCGAGGCGCGCGTCGGGGAAGAGCGGGCGCAAGGTCAGCGTGTGCAGCTTGCCCCAGCGCCACGCGCCCATGTCGGCCGAGCCCATGAGCGTGTCGAGCTGGACGAGGGCGGCGAGCGCCGCCTCGAGGATCTTCTTGGTGCAGCTCGCGTCGGTGCCGGCCGTGCTCATCTCGTCGCACAGGATCGGCTGGTTCGTCGCCGGCGAGAGCACCATCCCCGCCGGCTCGACCAGCATCGCCTGCACGATGCGCGCGAGCAGGTTCTGATCGAGGTCCCACGGCGACATCGCGATCGCGGCGAACTCGTCGCCCAGCGTCTGCTCGATGACGTAGTGCATCCACACGTTGAAGATCGCCGTCGCGATCGAGTCGTCGATCTCGGCCTGCGGCGCCGACGCCGCGAGCGCGGGCGGCGTGCCGAGGGTCCACGCCTGGAGCTTGGCCCGCGCCTGCTGCAGCCGCGTGCGCTGCGCCGTCGACAGGCTGGCGAGGTACGGCGCGACGTCGGCGGGCGCGCCGGTCGCGTCGTCGACGAAGCCGAGGGCGGTGACGAGCGTGTCGCGCAGGTGGTAGCCCATGTTGCTGCGCGCGTCGTGCTGCACCGAGGCCAGCTTCGTGAAGTCCCACGCCCCGGCGTTCGACGGGGCGCGGGTCAGCTCGTCGATGCGCTCGGTGCGCACGCCGGCGGCGTAGGTCGTGCCGACGTACAGCGGCCTGCCGTCGGCGGCCGGCCCGTCGAGCGGATCGCCGTCGAACGTCTCGCCCACCGGATCGGAGTTCGCGGTGACGAGCATGCCCGACGCCGGGTTGATCGCGTGCGGGATGTAGCGCGACGACAGGAAGCCGTCCCAGTCGGCCGAGCCGTCGCCGGGCTGGACGAGGAACGGCGAGAGCCCGGTCGGGTTGCTCGTCGCGTTCCAGGTGTACGCCGCCGGCTTGCGCGTCGGGACCTTGGCGTTCGTCGTCCAGCCGATGTTGGCCTGGTTGTCGATCAGCACCCAGTTCTGGCCGCCGTACTCGAAGTGGCGCAGCGCGCGGAAGCCCGCGTCGACGGTGTCGGCGCGCACGAGCTCCCAGATCGCGCGGATCTCGAGGGTCGGCGCGTAGCCGGTGTACTGCACCGAGAGCGCGCGGTCGGCGGTGCGCGGCACGATCATGCCGTCCTGCACCGTCGGGATGATCGGCCCGTGGTGCGGCACGCGCTCGTACGTCGCCGTGATCTGACCCGTGATCGTGCCGAGCGCGCCGAGGCGGACGGTCTCGGTCCAGGTCTCGATCGGGACCTGGCCGCCGTCGTGCTGCACGCAGTCGCCGCCGCCGGCCGTGCACGGCACGATCGTCTCGAGGAAGACGTCGTTGACGTCGTGATAGACGACGGTCGACGACCACGCCGCCTTGCCGTTGGTGCCGAGGATGATGCCGGGGATGCCCGGGAACGTCTGCCCGAACGCGTCGATCTGGCCGGGCACGATGAGGTGCACGGGGTAGAAGATGCTCGGGTTGGGCAAGGACAGGTGCTGATCGCCGGCGAGCATCGCCTTGCCGTCGCCGGCGACCGACGGGCCGATCGCCCACGCGTTCGAGCCGGCGCGCGGCGCCATGAAGGCGTGCGGCCCCTGCGCCATCGACGGCGCGAAGAACGCGCGCGCGTTGCGGAGGAGCTCGCGCGGCACCGCCGGCCGCTTCTGCTTGCCGTTCGTCCTGCCGTTCGCCCTGAGCGCGGTCTCGCGGAGCGAGACCGAGTCGAAGGGCGCGCGTAGCACGCGCGCGAACATCCCCGGCCGCCCCGCGTCGCTGCGCGTGCCCGTGTCGCTGACGACGTTGGGGAAGCCGTCGATCGTCGCCTCGCGCCCGACCGGCGTGATGAGCAGGAGGTCGCGCGAGATGCCGCGGCGCGCGAACGCCGCCGCGTCCGCGGCGCTGGCGTTGTCGAACGTCGTGCGCGCCGCGTCGTAGACCTCGGTGAGCGTCACCTCGAGCGGCGCCGTGTACGAGAGCGCGAACGCCTGGAAGCGGCCGAGCACGAGCGAGTCGACCGGCGACCACGGGCGGAACGTCGTCGGCGAGTACGTCGCGGCGACCGCGGGGTCGATCGGGTACTTGCCGCTCGCGTAGTCGGCGTTGGCGGCGTTCACGCCGGCGGCGAAGCCCTCGAGCATCTGCACGATCTCGACGTCGCGCGGGTCGGTCGACGCGCGCAGGATGCCGAGCGCCTCCTCGGCGAGCGGCCGCATCCGGTGAACGCGCATCTCGAGATCGGTCTCGACCGTGCCCTGGTCGACGGCGCCGAACAGCTCGCCGAGCGTGCCGTCGCCGAAGCGGCGCAGGATGTCCATCTGGGGCAGCCGGTCGTGCCCCATCACGTAGCCCTGCGCGAAGCCGAGGTCGCGGATGTTCTCGGCGGAGATGTGCATGATGCCGTAGCGGTCGCGCGCGGCGTGGACGACGCCGGTCAGGTCCGGCGAGCGGATGTCCTGGCCGACGGGGAGCGCGCCGAACGGACCCGCGGGCGGCGGATCGGCGGCGTCGGTCCGGTCGACGAACTCGTCGTCGGCGCAGCTCGTGAGCGAGATCCAGAGGGTGAGCGCGAGCGCGTACGAACGGAGCCCCATGGCGCGGACGATACACCGCGCCCCGCGTACAATGCCGGCGATGACTTCCACCGCGGCGGTCGAACCGCTGTTCCTCCGAGCCTGCCGGGGCGAGCGCACCGAGCGCACGCCGATCTGGATGATGCGCCAGGCGGGCCGGTACCTGCCGTCGTACCGGGCGGTGCGCTCGAAGGCGTCGTTCCTCGAGATGTGCCGCACGCCCGAGCTCGCCTGCGAGGTCACGCTCCAGCCGATCGACCAGTTCGGCTTCGACGCCGCGATCCTGTTCTCCGACATCCTCGTGACCTTGCCGCCGATGGGCCTCGAGGTCGCGTTCCCCGAGAAGGGGCCGGTGATCGCCGAGCCGGTGCGCGATCGCGCCGCGATCGACCGCCTCGTCGTGCCCGATCCGGTGGCCGAGCTGCCGTACGTGATGGAGGCGGTGCGCCAGATCCGCGCCGGGCTCGGCGGACGCGCGCCGCTCATCGGCTTCGCCGGCGCGCCGTTCACGCTCGTCACGTACGCCGTCGAGGGCGGCGGCTCGAAGGACTACGTCAACACCAAGCAGCTCCTGTTCGGCGACCCGCGCGCGGCGCACGCGCTGCTCGAGAAGATGGCCGACACCGTCGCGGCGTACCTCGCCGCCCAGGTCGAGGCCGGCGCGCAGGCCGTGCAGCTCTTCGACAGCTGGGCCGGGATCCTGTCGCCGCGCGACTTCGAGGAGTATGCGCTGCGCTGGGCCAAGCACGTGATCGCGAAGCTGCGCGCGCACCCCGGCGTGGCGGCGGCGCGCGTGCCGATCATCTACTTCGTCAACGGGTGCGCGCCGTACCTCGACAGCTACGCGACGTCGGGCGCGGACATGCTCGGCGTCGACTGGCGCATCGACCTGGCGACGGTGCGGGCGCGCGTCGGCGCCAAGGTCGCGCTGCAGGGCAACCTCGATCCCGGGGCGCTGTTCCTCGAGCCCGACGCGCTGCGCGTGCGGGTCGAGGACGTCCTCGCGCAGGGCGGCGGCGTCGGGCACGTGTTCAACCTCGGCCACGGCGTGACGCCGCCGACGAACCCCGAGCACGTGCGCGTGATGGTCGAGACCGTCAAGGCGCGTCACTGGAGCCACGCGGCATGAAGGTCGCGGTGGTCGGCGCGGGGATCGGCGGGCTCACGGCGGCGTTGCGGCTCGTCCAGGACGGTCACGAGGTCGCCGTGCTCGATGCGGGCGCGCGCCCCGGGGGCGTGATCGGCACGTCGACGGCGTCCGGCTTCCGGCGCGAGCACGCGGCGAACGGCTTCCTCACCGGCGCTGACGACGGCGCGGCGGCGCTGTGCGCGGAGCTCGGGGTCGGCGTCGTCGAGGCGGCGCCGGCGGCGAAGTCGCGGTGGATCTACCTGCGCGGCAAGCTGCACGCGCTGCCGTCGGGCCCTGGCTCGTTCGCGCGCACGCCGCTGCTC
>JAIOII010000233.1 GCA_019912685.1 Kofleriaceae bacterium | reverse complement strand
GTCCCGCCCGGCGGGTGCGGCTGCGGCGCGGCGGCAGAGGCGGGCGCGACGTTCGGCGCGGTGATGGTCTTCGGCGCCGGGCTGATCCTCTTGCTCAGGCCGCGTCGGGCGCGTCGTCGTCGAGCGCTGGCGCGCGCGCGGGATCGGGCTCGTCGGTGATCACCTGGTGCTCGACCAGGCGCTTGTAGATGCCGCCCCGGGCCATGAGCTCGGCGTGGCGTCCACGCTCGGCCACGCGTCCGCCGTCGAGCACGATGATGCGGTCGGCGTCGCGGACGGTCGAGAGCCGGTGCGCGACGACGAGCGTCGTGCGGCCCTTCATCAGCCGGGCGAGCGCCTCCTGCACCAGGGCCTCGCTGCCGGCGTCGAGGTTGCTCGTCGCCTCGTCGAGGATGAGGATGCGCGGATCGACGAGGAGCGCGCGCGCGATCGCGATGCGCTGCTTCTGGCCGCCGGAGAGCTTCACGCCGCGCTCGCCGATCATCGTCTGGTAGCCCTGCGGGAACGCCGTGATGAACTCGTGCGCGTTGGCGAGGGCGGCGACCTGCTCGATCTCGGCGTCGGTCGCGTCGTCCCGGCCGTAGGCGATGTTGTCGCGCAGCGACCCGGCGAAGAGCACGGGCTCCTGCGCCACCATCGCGGTCGCGCGCCGCAGCTCGGCGAGGCGCAGCTCGCGCACGTCGACGCCCTCGACCGTCACCCGGCCCTGGTCGACGTCGAAGAAGCGGAGGAGGAGCTGGAGCACCGTGGTCTTGCCGGCGCCCGACGGCCCGACGAGCGCGACGACCTCGCCGGGCGCGACGTCGAGGTCGAAGTCGCGCAGGACGGGATGGTTCCGGCGCGCCGGGTAGGCGAAGTCGACGTGCTCGAAGCGGATCGCGCCGCCGCCGGCGGGCAGCGGTCGCGGCTCGATCGGGTCGCGGAGGTCCGGCACCGTGTCGACGATCGCGAACAGGCGCTCGGTGGCGCCGGCGGCGCGCTGCAGCGAACCCCACAGGCTCGCCAGCTCGGCGAGCGCGCCGGCGACGATGAACGTGTAGATGAAGAACGACGTCAGCTCGCCCGGGCTGATGTCGCCGCGGATGAGCGCGCGCCCGCCGAGCCACGCGACCGACGCGATCGCGATGTATCCGGCGAGCGTAGCCGCCGAGAAGAACGACGACCGCCAGCGCGCGAGCGACAGCGCGCGCTGGAACGCCGCCTCGACGCCGACCTTGTAGCGCTCGGCCTCCTGCTTCTCGCGCACGAACGCCTGGACGGTCTGGATCGCGCCGAGCGACTCCTGGACGTGGCCCGAGACCTTCGCCAGCTCGTCCTGCACACCCTTGCTCATCCGGCGGATCGCGCGGCCGAAGAACATCGTGGCGAGGACCAGCGGCGGCACGACGCCGAGCATGAGCGCGGTGAGCCGCGGATCGGTGATGAAGAGCAGCACGATGCCGCCGACGAGCTGGATGCCGTTGCGGAGCGCCATCGACAGCTCGGTGCCGACCACGCCCTCGACGACGGTGACGTCGGAGGCGAGGCGGCCGACGAGCTCGCCGGTGCGGCGCTCGTGGAACCAGCCGAGCGGCAGCTGCAGGATGCGATCGAAGACGAGCGCGCGCAGATCGGCGACGACGCGCTCGCCGAGCCAGCTCATCGAGTAGTGGCGGATCCACACGAGCGCGGCGTGGACGATGAAGATGACGACGCCGTCGAGCCGCGCGGTCGAGCCCCCCGAGATGCCGGCGTCGACCGCCTCCTTCGCCGCCCACGGATAGACGAGCGAGAGGAGCGACGCCGCCATGAGCGCGAGGACCGCGACGGCGAAGCGTCCGCCGTGCGGCTCGAGCAGCGCGGTCAACCGCCACAGGACCGCGAGCCGCTTGCGCCCGCGCGGACCCTCCGCGCCGGCGTCGGGATCGGCGGCGGGGTCGTCGTCCTGGCTCACGGAAGGCCTACCGTACCCTGGTCACCTGCGTCCGGCGACCCACCTGTTCGGCCGGGGCGTCGGCCGCCGCGTCCTCGGCGGGCTCGGCGCACGGCGCGAAGAAGCGGACGAGCTCCTCCTCCTGCGCCGCGGCGTCCCGGCGGCCGAGCGCGATCAGCTCGGACGCCCAGTTGCCGTCGAAGAGGAGGTACGAGAGGAGGTCGTTCTCGCGGCGGGACTCGCCCTCCGCGAGGCGCGCGATGACCTTCCGGGTCACGCGGCTGGTGACGATGATCTTGCCGGCGGCGACGAAGTCCGACGCCATGGCGCCGATGTCGAGCGACGGCCGGATCTGCAGGGCCTCGATGCGGCGGAGCGGCGCGCCGCGCAGGCGGACGAGCTCGCGGTTCATGACCTCCTGGAACTGCGGGCCGAACGCCGCCTCGCCGGCGGCGAGGATCGCGTTCAGCCGCTGCATGCGATCGAGGTCGTACTCGGTGTGATCGAGCATGAGCGCGTTGAGCGCCTTGCCGACGAGGAAGAGCGGCTTGGGGTAGGCCTCGACGTTCGCCGGCGCGAACACCGCCTGCTCGGTCGGCGTGGCGACGTGGCGCAGCGACACGAGCAGCATGCGATCGGCGCCGAGGCGGATCGCCGGCGACATCGGCGTGTTCTGCCGCAGCCCGCCGTCGGTGTAGAACTCGCCGCCGATCTTCACCGACGGGAAGAGCAGCGGGATCGCCGCCGACGCGAGCACGTGGCGCGGGCCGATGCGCGCGGCGCGGTGGCGCACGAACGGATCGCGGCTCCAGCTCGCCGGCACCGGATCGGCCGCCGAGATGAAGACGACCGTGTGGCCGCTGCCGACGTGCGTCGCCGACACCGACATCGCGTGCAGCGCGCGCTTGCGCAGCGAGCGCTCGATGCCGCGCCACGGGATGTTCTTGATGACGAAGCGCTCGAGGCCGCTCGTGTCGAGGATGCCGCCGTAGCGGAAGCTGCCCGGATCGGGCGGCGGCGGCTCGCGGCCGAGCAGCGTCGTCACCGCGCGCCACGCGTCGCGCGCGCCGAGCCCGATCAGCTCCTCGATGCGCAGCGCCCGCCAGGCCGAGACCAGGCGCTGGGCCTGGGTCGCCGGGTCGTCCATGGTCGACGCGATGAACGCGGCGTTGATCGCGCCGACGCTCGTGCCGGTGACGATGTCGAGCGGCGGCTGGAAGCCGAGCCGGCGCGGCAGGTCCTCGCGCAGGTACTGGATGATCCCGGCCTCGTAGGCTCCGCGCGAGCCACCGCCGGAGAGCACGAAGCCGACCCTGGGTCGAGCCGGGGACATCCGGGCTATTGTAGGTGAAACCGGCGGCGCGATGGCGTGTCGATCGGGGCGATGCGCGCGCGAACGAGGATCCCGGTCTTCGCGACGATCTGGCTCGTTCCGGCGCTTGCGCACGGCGACCTACGCGGCGCACCCACACCGGTCACCGAGGCCGGCTGCGAGGTCGCGGTCACGTTCGAGGGGCCCGTCGCGCGCGTCACCGAACGCCACGACCTCGTCCCGGGCAGCGCCGAGCCGGCGCTCGCCGCCTACGGCTGGACCCTCGCCGCGGGCGCCGTCGTCGACGGCTTCTCCGTCGCCATGGGCGGCCGCGACGAGGCCGGCCTCGTCGTCCCCGCCGAGACGCTCGACCAGCGCACGCCCGACTCGCTCGGGCTCGCCCCCGACCTCGGCGTGCTCCGCATCGACCGCGACGACGGCAACGGACCGGCGGTCGAGGCGCAGGTCTACCCGGTCGCGCCGGGCCGCGTGACCGGCTTCACGCTGCGCTGGTCGGCGCCCGCGGCCTACGCCGGCGG
>JAIOII010000232.1 GCA_019912685.1 Kofleriaceae bacterium | reverse complement strand
CGGTCGGCGCCTCGCGGCGGAACCGCGCGATGTCGTCGACCACGCGCTCCGCCGCGCCGGGCGCGCCGGGCACGCGCAACGTCCCGCCGCGCGTGGTCCACGCCAGCGTGCCGTCGGGGAACATCGTCGACGCGGTCTCGTCGATCGCGCGCACCGCGAGGCCGAGCTCGCGCACCATCGCGTCGACGCGGACGAACGTGCGCCGGTTGAAGTCGCTGACTCCCGCGTCGATCGTGACGGTGCCGCCGCCGGCGGTGGGCACGTCGACGGCCGCGCAGTTGCCGCCGAGCGCCGGGCCGGCCTCGAGGAGCTCGACCGTGGCGCCGCCCTCGATCAGGCGGTGCGCAGCGGCGATGGCGGCGGCGCCGCCGCCGATGATGAGGACGTCCATGGCCGGGCAGTTGCCGGCCGGCCCATGGCGTTACGCCGCGCGCGCGTCCGCGCACGTCTCCGCGCGTCCGGGCGCTACTCCTCGAGGAGGACCGTGCCGAGCACCTTGCTCGCCGTGATCTGATCGACGGCCCGCCGCAGGTCCCGGGCCGTCGTGTGCTTGCCGCGCGCGACGAGCACGACGCCGTCGGCGGCGTCCTGCAAGAGGTTGACCTCGGCGGTGCCGAACACCGGCGGCGCGTCGATGACGATGTGGTCGTAGCCGCCGAGGCGCAGGCGCTCCATCGCGATCGCGAAGGCCGGCGCGTCGAGAAGCTGCGCCTGCTCGGCCCGCGGGTTGACGGCGCCGACGTGCAGCCACAGCTGCGGGATGTCGACGAGGCCCCAGGGCAGGAGCGGCTGGTGGCGGTGCGCGGCGAGCTGCTCGGCGAAGCACCACGGCGGGACGAAGCGGAAGACGCCGGCCAGCTGCGGGCGGCGCAGGTGGGTCTCGGCGAGCAGCACCTTGGCGCGGCCGCACTCGGCCAGCGCGAGGGCGAGGTTCACCGCCGTCGTCGTCTTGCCCTCGCCGCCCTTGGGGCTGGTCACGACCACGACCTGCGGGCGACCGCACTCGAGCAGGTGATGGCGCAGGACGCGGAACTGCGCCGCGCGCTCCGAGTCGGGAGCGAGGTGCAGGATGAGCCGCGGATCGGGCGTGGCGTCGTCGGGCAGGTGGTGCTGCGTCAGCCCGATCTCCGGCGGGGGCTCGCGCGACGCCGGCGCCAGCGCGCCGCCCTCGAACCGCTGCATCGTCACCGTCGGTCGCGGCTCGATCGCCATGCCGCGCTCGCTGTCCGGGGGCAGCGGCACCGTGTGAGCGAGCGCGCGCGCGCCACCGTCGCCGCCCGTCGGCGGCCGCACCGCGGCCATGGGATGCGTGACGAGCGGCATCGGCGCTCCCGCGCGCGTCTGCACGTCGAGATCGTCGTCCGGTATCCCGGGACGATCGCCGAACTTGCCGCGCTTGGTCATGGATGCTGGGCCCGCTGGTCGAGAGCGTATCACGCCCGCGTCGTGCGCCGGGCCCGCTGCCGCGCGCGCGCCCGGGGGATGACGGCCAGGGTCGGCGGCAGGCCGAGCCCGTCGAGATCGTGCCGCCGGTAGATGCGGTCGTCGATGAGCGCGAGCCCGAGCGCGAGCCCGCACCCCAGCATCGTGAAGAGCACGACGCCCGCCATCACCAGCATGCGCTTGGGCTTGCCGATCGGCTTGAGCGGGCGGAACGCGGGATCGACGACCGCGAGGCTCGCCTGCGAGTCGGCGGCGCGCTGCTCCGCCTCGAGCTTGCTCTTGAACGCGCTGTCGGCGAGGTTGGTGACGCGGATGCGCTGCTCGTCGACCGAGAGCCGGAGGCGCTGGTACTCGTCCTCGAGCTCGACGACCCAGTTGCCGGCCGCGGTGGCGGCGGCC
>JAIOII010000231.1 GCA_019912685.1 Kofleriaceae bacterium | reverse complement strand
GCGCCGGCAGCGCGGCGCGATGACCGAGCTTGCCGAGGCCGGCCGCCGCGATCCCGCGCACGGTGGCGCTCTTGTCGGCGAGCGCCGCGACGAGCGGACGCAACGTCGACTTGCTGCGCAGACGCGCGAGCGCGGTGACCGCGGCGATGCGCTCGCGCTCGGAGTGCCGCTCGTCCATCGTCGCGGCGAGCTCGGCGATGCGCGCCTCCTCGTTGGCATGCGCCGGCGCCGCGCCGCCGATCACCACCATCACCGCGATGAGCGCTGCGCACGCGTACCGTCGATCTTGCGCGCGCAGCATGTGCCTTCGATTACGCCTTTCGCAGATCGACCAGTCAAATTGTTTCGGCACTGACCTTTGCTGACTCGGATGCGAACAGCGCACATGTTCCGGTCAGTCGTGATGATGTAACGTCGTCGGCGTGGACGTATTCAGCGCGTGGTGGGCGCGTGGTGGGATGCGCGCGTACATCGCAGAAACGAGGCATTGGATCCGATGAGCACGGTGGTCTCTCCGGCGTTGCGGTGGGGAACGATCGGTGGCGCTGTGGCGATCTGCCTCGGTATCGCCTCCGTCGGCATGTGCGGTGACGTGACGCTCCCGGACAAGCCGCCTCCGCCGACGATGAGCGGGAGTGTGCAGGACGTCATGAAGAGCGCGTCGGCGACGCACGCGAGCTGGCGCGCCGGCCTCGAGCGCGACGCGGCGATCGCCGGCATCCCCGCGCCCGGCGACGACACGATGGCGAAGAAGCTCGTGCACCGGGTCGACGATCAGCCGCGCGTGATCGCACCGGGCGAGGGCTCGATCGAGGCCGCCGGTCTACGCCTCACCGCGACGACGGAGAAGGAGGAGGGACGTAACCGTCAGGCGATGCTCCTCGTGATCGAGAACCTGACCGACAGCGACCTTGCCTACCACGTCGTGAGCACGCCGCGGCCGGGCGGCGCGGCGTGCAACGATCGCCTCCTGCTCGCGCACAACGCGATCGTCGTCGCCCGGGGCGCGACGGTCACGCGCAGCGAGTGCATCTTCCGGGCGGGCATGTCGCTCGCGATCGAGCGCGTCGAGACGATCGCCCTCGCCCCGCTGTCGAGCGTCTACGTGTCGCGTCTGCCGCCGGCCGCGGTGGGCGCGGACGCCCGCCTGTCGCGCGGGCACCGTCCGTCACTCCCGGCGGGCATGTCCGTGTGCACCACCGTCGCGTCCCAGACGGTCCGGCGGGACATCGAGAGCGGAGAAACGACATGGCGGGATCTCGTCGACTTCTACGCTCGACACTCGTGCGAGAGCTACCAGTTTCCTGAGGGATACCGGGCATTTGAGAGGGATCGCGCGCAGCCCCTGCCGGTCGGCTCCTGACGCCTCGAAGAGATCTCGTATTGTGTTTCGCGACGTTAGACTTGCGCTCGCGAACGGGTCTCGGATAGCCTCAGATCAGGATTACGCGGAGTTACGGCCGCCGTGACCAAGTCCGAGCTCATCGAGAAGATCTCCGAAAGTCTGAAGCTCCCCGCCGGCAAGGCGGAGGCGATCGTCAACTGCGTGTTCGACTCGATGGTCAAGGCGCTGGAGCGCGGCGAAGGCATCGAGATCCGCGGGTTTGGCAGCTTCACCGTGCGCGAGTACAAGGCGTACGAGGGTCGCAACCCGCGCACCGGCGAGACGGTGCACGTCGCGCCCAAGCGCTTGCCGTTCTTCAAGGTCGGCAAGGACTTGCGCGAGCGCGTGAACGCGGGCACGGGGCAGCCGCTGCCCGTCGACGACAGCCCCGACCACGACGACGACCTCGCGACCGATCCCGAGCTCGACGAAGACGACGAGGACTAAGGGCCGACGCGCCGGACGGTGCCTGCGTCGCCGTCGACCTCGAGCCACTCGCCGTCCACCGCCGTGTCCACGACGCCGGCGCAGCCGACGACGCACGGGACGCCGAGCTCGCGCGCCATCGCCGGGCCGTGATCGAGTAACGACCCGTGCTCACACACGATCGCGGCGGCGCCCTCGATGACGAGCGCCATCGCGGGCGTCACCGCGGGCGTGACGATCACCGCGCCGCGCGGTACGCGCGCCGCGCCGCCGAGCTGATCGAGGTGCGCGACCGGACCGGCCGCGCGACCGCCGAGGCCGTCGCCGTGCCAGGCGCCACCCGTGGTC
>JAIOII010000230.1 GCA_019912685.1 Kofleriaceae bacterium | reverse complement strand
CTCCGCCCCCTCGGCGTGGCGATCCTGCGCGACGAGGAGCACGCGCCGCGCGCCCAGCTCGACGAGGAGCTCCGCGGCGGCCGCCTCGGCGCCGGCGCCGAACACCACGCGGTCTGGCTCGCGCGACAGCGTCTCCACGCTCAGCTCTTCTTCTGCACCGAGGCGACGTAGCCGCGCACGTCGGCCGCCGGCTCGCTGTACGCCTTGCCCAGCGCCTGCTCGACGCGGCCCAGGTAGTCCTTGGCCCACTGCGGCAGCGGCGCGTCGCACAGCGCGAGGAACTCGAGCGTCGCCGCGAGCCGGATGTCGGCGATCGTCGGCGAGGCGCCGTCGCCGATGAAGCCGTCGCGCACGAAGTACGTGCGGAACACCTCGAGCGGCTCGGCGAGCGCGGCCTCGGCGGTGGCGCGCGCCGCGGCCTTCTGCTCGTCGGTGGCGTCGGACGACGCGACCTCGCCCGGGTAGCAGGGGAAGCCGAGGCGCGGGTACGTCGAGCGCGAGACCAGCGGGTAGAGCGTGCCCATCAGGTAGAAGTTCGCGCTGTCGACGAGGGCGCGCTTGCCCGGCTCCCTGGGGTAGAGCGCGTCGAGGTCGTTCTGGTTCGCGAGGTACATCATGATCGCGCAGCTCTCCCACATCGCGCCGCGCGGGTGATCGCTGTGCTCGATCGCCGGCGTGAGGTGCGAGGGGATCTTGGCGAGGAACTCGGGGGTGCGGGTCTTGCCCCAGGCGTTCTCCTCGCTGTACGGCAGCCCCGCCGCGCGCAGGAAGACGCGCACGGCGAGGTTGTTGACGCTGGGTGGAAGCATGTGCAGGTGCGTGCTCATCGGTTCTCTTTCTCCTGTGCAGACGTCGCCTTGTCGCGTTGCCACGCGTCGAGCTTCGCGCGCGCGTGGTTCCGGGTCGGGTCGGTCGCCTCGGCGTGGTTCGGCCGCGGCGCGGTCAGCTCGATCACGTAGCCGTTCGGGTCGCGAAAGTAGATCGAGTCGATGAAGTGATGGTCGGACACGCCGCGGACGTCCAGGCCGCGCGCCTTGCCTCTGGCCATCATCGCCATCATGTGGTCGTGGCTGACCTCGAGCGCGATGTGCAGATCGAAGTCGTGCTGGTCCTTCCAGTCGAACGGCATGTCCGGCGCCTCGAAGAAGGCGAGGAAGCTGCCGTCGTCCATCCGGTAGAACGTGTGCAGGTGGTCGCACTTGCGGCCGGTCTTGGTCACGCTGATGAGGAGCGACGCGGCGAGCGGCAGCCCGAGGAAGTCCTCGTAGAACCGGCGCGTCTCCTCGGAGTCGCGGCAGCGATAGGCGTTGTGGTGCAGTCCGATGATCCCCGAGGTCACGGCGTCTCCTCCTGGCTGCGCGGTGGTTGGTACGGGACGGCCGCCTCGGCGGCCTCCCAGAGCGTGCGCATCGCCGGCGCGGCCTGCTCCTCGGCGATGTGGGCGACGAGGCCGGCGCAGCGGCTGATGAGGGCGATGCCGCGGAGGATGCCCGGGGGCAGCCCGGCGTCGACGACGAGCGCGGCGATCGCGCCGGTCGCGTTGACCGGGACCGCGCGGCCGGCGGTGGCGTCGACGGCGGGC
>JAIOII010000229.1 GCA_019912685.1 Kofleriaceae bacterium | reverse complement strand
GAGCTGTCGCACGCCGAGCGCGAGGAGGTGGTGCGCCGCAGCGTGCAGCTCGTCGTCGCCAAGCTCCTGCACCAGCCGCAGATGGCGCTCAAGGCGCCCGACGCCGAAGGCCTCGCCGCCGCGGTGCAGCGCCTCTTCTCGCTCGAGCTCGTCGGCGAGGCCTTCGGCGTCGGGCGCCTTGAGCGCCATCTGCGGCTGGTGCAGGAGCTTGGCGACGACGAGCTGCACGCTGCGGCGCACCACCTCCTCGCGCTCGGCGTGCGACAGCTCCTTGCGCGCGAGCTGGGCGACGAGCTTCTCGACCTCGGCGTCGGCCACCTTCGCGAAGTGCTCGCGCAGGGCGCGGATCGTCGGCACCACCTTCTGCGCGCGCAGCCACCCGTCGAACTGACCGACCTCGACGGCGACGATGCGCTCCGCGTGCTCCGCCGCCTTCTTGCGCTCGGCCAGGTTGGCGGCGACCACGCGCTCGAGGTCGTCGATGTCGAAGACGTAGACGCCGTCCTGCTTGCCGATGTCGGGATCGGCATCGCGCGGCACCGCGATGTCGACGACGACGATCGGCCGCCAGCGCCGGCGCTTCGCCACCTTCTTGAACAGCGGCACGGTGAGGACCGGCTCGCGCGCGCCCGTCGAGCTGACGACCACGTCGGCGGCGACGAGGAGATCCTCGAGCTCCGTCCACGGGCGCGCCGTCGCGTCGAGCTCCTCCGCCAGCTTCGCCGCGCGCTCGGGCGAGCGGTTGGTGACGACGAGATCGTCGACGCCGGCCTGGCGCAGGTGGCGCGCGGCGAGCGCGCTCATCTTGCCCGCGCCGACGACGAGGACGTGCTTGCCGTGCAGGTCGCCGAACACGCGCGCGGCGAGCTCGACGGCGACCGACGACACGTTCGACGAGCCGCGGGCGATCGCGGTCTCCGAGCGCACGCGCTTGGCGACGCCGAACGCGCGCTCGAGGCAGCGCCCGAGCACCGGCCCGCTCGTCCCGGCCGCGCCGGCGGCGGCGAACGCGTCCTTCAGCTGGCCGAGGATCTGCGCCTCACCGACGACGAGCGAGTCGAGCGCCGACGCGACGCGGAACACGTGCCGCACCGCCTCGGTGCGCGTGTGCTCGAAGAGGACCGGGGCGACGGTCGCGGGCGCGACGCCGCGGCTCTCGGGCAGGAGCCGCCGCACCTCGGCGACCGCGCGCTCGACCTCGCCCGCCGGCGTCGCGCCGAAGATCTCGACGCGATTGCACGTCGAGATGAGCATCGCCTCGCGCACGCCCGGCGCGCGCACGAGCGCGGCGAGCAGCGTCCCGTGCTCCTCCTCGGGCACGGCGAGCTTCTCGCGCACGGCCACCGGCGCCGTACGCCACGAGATGCCGACCGCGAAGAGCTCGGCGGTCACGGCGCTAGCCCCCGAAGGCCCGGCGCAGGAAGTAGATCGCGAGCACGCAGAGCGCGGCGCCGAACCCGCCGAGGGCCATCCACGCGGTGCGCCGCCCGCGCCAGCCGAGCCCGAGGCGGACCGAGACCAGCGCCGCGTAGGTCATCCACGTGATGATCGCGATCGGGTACTCGGGGCGCGTCATCGAGTCGCCGCGCTGCGCGACCCAGGCGATGCCGAGCCCGACGGCGACGGTGAAGACGAGGAAGCCGGCCTGCACGAGCCGCTGCGACAGCGCGTCGAGCGCGTCGAGCGACGCGTCGGGGTTCTTGAAGGAGAGCGCGTCGAACTTCTTGCGCTTCAGGTTGCGCTCCTCGAGCAAGTAGATCGCGGCGAGCGCGCTCGCGAGCGCGAAGACGGCGACGCCCACGGTGGCGAGCGAGATGTGCACGCGCCCGAGGAGCGTGAGCCCGTGACGCTGCTCGCCGACGGGCGAGAGGCGCGCGGCCGCGAGCAGCCCGAGCACGATCGGCGAGAGCACGGCGCCGGCGAGATCGAGGCGATAGCGCAAGGAGGCCGCCAGGTAGCCGCCGGAGACGATCCACGCGAGGAAGCCGATCGCCTCGCGCACCGACGCCGCCGGGTGCACGCGCTCGACGCCGCGCCAGCCGATGTCGAAGCCGTGGGCGAGGAAGGCGCCGACGAGCACGGCCCGCGCGGCGCGCAGGACGCCGGGCTTGTTCTGCAGGAACGCGACGAGGAACGCGATCGACGCGACGCCGTAGAGGACGATGGCCACCCAGAACGCCGGCGAGGGCGTCACCGAGAGCAGACGATCGGGATCGGGGGGGGACACGATTAGATGGCGGGGGCGCCGATGAAGCCGGCGACCACCTCGTAGGCGGTGTCGACGTAGATCACCGAGCTCGCCATGTGATCGGCGCCCATCGTCGCGAGCTCGTCCTCGTCCTTCACCTTGCCGAGTAGATCGTGGGGATCGGGATCACCACCGGCGACCCGCGCGAAGAACACGGCCGGCTTGATCGTGAAGGCCCGGCCGAGCTCCGACAGCACCATGCTGGTGCCGTCGAGCTGGATCTTGCCTTCCGACGACCAGGCCTCGAGCCGCGTGTTGGAGATGAAGAGGCGCGCCACCGCGACAGATCATAGGCGGTTCCGGGAGCGGGGCCAACTGGCGCAACTCCCAGACCCTGCGGGGCGCCCGGCCGGTCGGGTGGGTTGCTCGTGTAGGGCCCCGAGGTTACAAAGGGGGCCATGGCCAGCACGAACGTCAAGGAAATCACCGACGCCAACTTCGAGAGCGAGGTGCTCAAGTCCGACCTGCCCACGCTGGTCGACTTCTGGGCGGTGTGGTGCGGCCCGTGCAAGCAGATCGCGCCGATGGTCGAGGCGCTGGCCGACCAGTACGCCGGCAAGCTGAAGGTCGGCAAGCTCGACGTCGACCACCACCAGATCTACGCGCAGCAGCTGCGGGTGACGTCCATCCCCGCGCTCTTCCTGTTCAAGGGCGGCAAGGTCGTGTGGACCACGGTCGGGGCCGTGCCCCGGAGCAAGCTCGAGGCCGAGCTGCAGAAGCATCTGTAGCGGCGCTGCGCGCCTGCTGCAGATGCGGCCTCGGGCCTCGGGCGCGTCGGGCCTCATGATTCGACA
>JAIOII010000228.1 GCA_019912685.1 Kofleriaceae bacterium | reverse complement strand
ATCTCGGCGATCTCCTCGCGCACGAAGCCGGCGACCGGGCCGCCCTCGCCGAGGATGCGGGTCATCTCGGCGCCGTGCTCGGCCTCGGACACGCCGTACTCGTCGCGCAGGGCCGCGATCGCGCCCGCCGAAGGCGCGGCGCCGGTGCGCGCCGCCTCGACGACCAGCCGCTCGAGCTCCTTCCGGTACTGCTGGCCCTTGAGCCGCTGCTCGACCGAGCCCTGGTACGCGGGATCGAAGAGCTGCTTCTCCTCGGCCGACAGCTCGCCGATCACCTTCTGGTGATCCTTGTCGCTGATGCCGAGCTGGGCGCGCAGGCTGTCGAGGATCACCAGCTCGGCGCGCGTGACGAGGCCGTCGGCGACGAGCTCGCGCACCGTCTCCTTGTAGGCGCGCAGCCGCGCCTCGCGCTGCTTGGTGCGCTCGGTGTGCAGGAGGTAGATGTCCTTGAGGTCGTCCGACGGCGGCGCGTCGCCCCACTCCCACTTCTTCAGGATCTTCTGCGCGAACTTCTCCTGCACGTACTCCGCCTCCTGCCGGCGGAAGCGGCGGAAGAAGATCGCGGCCGCCGCGAACACGACGACCGCGCCCGCGCCGCGCACGGCCCACTCGGGCAGGCGGCGCAAGGACGGCTGTCCGGCGAAGAAGTAGAACGCGACGAACGCCGTGAAGCCGGCGATCGCCAGCAGCCGGTGGCGCAGCCGGAGCTTCGCGTCGGTCGCGTCTTGCGGCTCCGGCGCGCCGGCGGCCTGGCCCTTGCCGATGCGCCTCCACAGGAGCCGCTCGACGCCGACGAAGAGCGCCACCGACGCCGCCCCGAACACGACGAGCGTGAGCGGCGCCGCGACGACGCGCGGGATGCCGCCCAGGAAGTGGAAGCCGTCGTCGAGCCAGGTCTGGGGCTGCGTCCGCTCGTACGCCCAGTACCCGCTGAAGTAGTAGTCCCAGGTGCCGGCGCAGAGCCAGTAGTAGACGTAGAAGGCGATGACGATGCCGGGCCACGCGAAGTAGACGATACGCCCGCGGTCCGGCAGCTCCTTCCAGTAGCCCTGCTCGAGATCGATGTCGGGGCAGTGCTTCTTGCACGCGACGCACGGCGCGCACTGGCTCGTCAGCTCGCTCTTGCCGCCGGCGGCGCGCGCCGGCTCCGTGTACATCTTCTCGACGACGCCGACCGGGCAGATGAAGTTGCACCAGGTCTTGCCGCCGTAGACGAAGCTGACGAGCGCCGCCGCGACGACGACGGTGATGAGGAACCCCGACAGCCAGATCGCCGAGCCGTTGGTCGCGACCAGGCGCAGCGACATCCCGACCAGCATCAGCCCGAGCTGGAGGAACAGGTAGTTCTCGGCGAGCCAGCCGTCGACCTTCTTCGTGCCGGGGCGCCCGACGAGGCGGCCGAGCTGACCGGCGACGGCGAGCGGGCAGATGCGCCGCCACACGTGGTAGCCGGCGACGACCCAGAAGAGCGGCAAGGCCGCGATCGCGATCGTCCACAGGATGCGGTTGCCGTGCGAGACGCCGAGCAGCGTCGGCACCGTCGCGCACAGCGCCAGCACGAGCACGACGCGCGCCGCGACGATGTAGCCGGGCGCGCTGCCGCCGTCGGTGAACGCCGCCCAGCCGCCGGCCTTCACCTTGGCGGCCTTGCCGCCCTTGGCCTTGCCCTTCTCGTCGACGACCGGGAGCTTGTCGCGCTTCGCGGGCTTCTCGGGCTTCACGGGTAGGCGGCGATCGGCGATGGGAGGGGCACGGTCACGCGCGGCGCGGCCGGGTCGGCGAGCGGGCAGGAGAGCGCGGGTGCCTTGCCGAGCGCGGTCTCGAGGTGCTGCTTCGTCTTGCACTCCTGGTCCTGCATGAACTCGAGCGTGTAGGCCTCCCACGTGTGGCTCGGCACGATCTGGAAGTTCAGCGTCGGGAGCCTGCGGTTGCGTCCCTTCGGCATCCCTGCCGACGGATCGGCCGTCGCGGGATCGGTGTAGTCGCGCACGCCGAAGTTCCGGATGTGGCACTGCGCGCAGGTCATGCCGTTCTCCTCGCCGTGATCGCGGCGCGCGTCGTCGAGCGGCAGGTTGTCGACCGAGGCGCCCAGCTTGTGCGCCTTGAACAGGTTGACGGCGTCGAGCTTCGCCGGCACGACCTTGCCGCCCTCGTCGGCGGGGAGGTCGACGAAGCCGAGCGCCTTCCGGCACAGCACCTCCCAGCCGGGCTTGTGGCGCTTGTCGTCGGGATCGAACGCGGGCGCGCACTTGCCGACCCACGCCTTCTTGTCGGGCGACGGCACGACGTGCGTCCAGAAGCCCGGGATGCCGATGTTCACGTACGCCTGCGCGGCGCCGTCGGCGGTCGGCATCGGCTTCATCACGCTCCACGCCCAGCCGTCGCCGGACCGGTAGCTGCCGTCGGGGTTGCGGGCGGAGCCGCCGCCCATGCGCGCCTCCGTCGGCAGCGCGATGAAGCCGGGCACCGCCCACGGCGCCGAGCCCTTGTACGTGAGCACGGCCTTCACGAAGGCGGCGACCGCCTTGCCGTGCGCCTTCGGATCGGCGGCGAGCTTCGCGTTCACCGCGCCCGTGTCGTCGAGGAAGGCCTTCCAGAAGAGCTCGGAGAACACCTTGTTGTTCTCGGCCTTGGCCTCGGGCGGAAGCGTCGGGCTGTCCTGCACGGGGCGCACGCGGAACATCGCGAACACCGGCTCGGGCGCCTTCACCGCCTGGTAGACGAGGCGCAGCTCGTGGAACTTCTTGTCGATGCGCGGGCGCACGACGACGAGCTGCCAGTCCCTGGGGTTGCCGAACGACGCCTTGTCGAACTCCTTGGCGTCGGGATCGAGGCGCGAGTTCTGGTGGATCTCCGCCATGCCCTTCAGGAACGAGCGGAAGAGCGCCTTCTTGTCGGGCTTGCCGAGCCTGGCCACCGCCTCGGGCGGCATCGACGGCCGCATCATCCCGGCGCCGAGCGCGAGCATCGTGTCGAACGGGTAGGCCTTCGCGGTCGCCTCGACGCGCTTCGGCTCGCGGATCGTGAAGATCACCTCGGCGGCGTCCGACGCGCGCGGCGCGACCGCCGGCGGCGCCTTCCTGGCGCCGACGGGGAACGTCCACTCGACGACCTTGGCCGCGCCGCCGTGCGTGAGGTCCTTCACCTCGAGCTGGAAGACGCCCTGCTTCGCCTTCAGGTCCTCCTTCGTCGGCTTCCACGTCACCGTCTGCGTGAGCGCGTCGAACCGGGCCGACGCCGGCATCGACGTCACCGTCACGGCGATGTCGTCGAGGTCCTGATCGATCGCCGTCGTCGCGAACGAGACGGTCTGGCCGACGCCCACGCCCGACAGCGGCGGGAGGAAGAGCTCGGGCTCGCGGTCGGGGCGCGGCGCGATCGGGTCGATCTTGGCCGGGAGCGTGTGGTGCTGGCCGGGCTCGGCGGCGGTCACGCCGTCGGCGACACCGACCTCCGGCCCGGGCGCGGGCGCCGGTGCGCTCGGCTTGGCCTTCCCGCCACCACATGAAAGAAGGGCGCTCGCGAAGAGCACCGAGAGCGATGTCGTCCCCCGCATGGGGGCGAGCTTATACGAGAAGCGTCGCCGTGAGCGTGATCGAGGCGCCCGCGAGCACCTGCGAGACCGGGCAGTTGGCCTTGGCGTCGGCGGCGAGCTCCTGGAACTTCGCCTCGTCGATGCCGGGGACCTTTGCCTTCGCCGTGAGGTGGATGGCCGGGATGTGCCAGCCCGCGTCGCCCTTCACCAGCTCGAGACGCGCGTCGGTCTCGATCGATTCCGCCGGCGAGCCGGCGGCGGTGAGGCGGAAGGCGAGCGCCATCGAGAAGCAACCCGCGTGCGCCGCGGCGATCAGCTCCTCGGGATTGGTGCCGAGCGTGCCGTCCTCGTTCTGGAAGCGGAGCTTCGCCGAGTAGGGAAGCTCGCTCAGCGCCCTGGATTGCGTCGTGAGATGACCCGAGCCCTCCGGACCCGAGCCGCGCCAGACAGCCTGTGCAGTGCGGTTCATCGTCGTTCTCCTTGCCTGCGCGAAGCCTACCTGGGGATCACCCCGGTGGTATACGTTCCGCGCCGATGAGCGCGACCGACGACGTTACCCGCCTCGCGATCGACACGCTGCGCACCCTCTCGATCGATGCGGTGCAGCAAGCCAACAGCGGTCACCCCGGCCTGCCGCTCGGCGCCGCGCCGATGGCGTACACGCTGTGGCAGCGCCACCTCGTCGTCGATCCGACGGCGCCGATGTGGCCCGATCGCGATCGCTTCGTCTTGTCGGCCGGGCACGGCTCGATGCTCCTCTACGCGCTCCTCCACACCGCGGGCTACGACCTGCCGCTCGACGAGCTGAAGCACTTCCGCCAGTGGGGCTCGCGCACGCCGGGCCACCCGGAGTGGCACCTCACGCCCGGCGTCGAGAGCACGACGGGGCCGCTGGGGCAGGGACACGCGAACGCGGTCGGCATGGCGATCGCGGAGCGTTACCTCGCGACCTTGTTCAACCGGCCGGGGCACACGATCGTCGACCACCACACGTACGCGCTCGTGTCCGACGGCGACGTCGTCGAGGGCGTCGCGCAGGAGGCCGCGTCGCTCGCCGGTCACCTCGGGCTCGGCAAGCTCATCTGCCTCTACGACGACAACCAGATCACGCTCGACGGGCCGGCGTCGCTGGCGATGAGCGAGGACGTCGCGGCGCGCTACGCCGCGATGGGCTGGCAGGTGCTCCGCGTCGACGACGGCGATCGCGACGTCGACGCGATCGATCGCGCGATCCGCGAGGCCAAGGCGGACACGGCGCGCCCGTCGATGATCTGCGTGCGCACGACGATCGGCTTCGGCTCGCCCAAGAAGGCGGGCACCTCGGGCGCGCACGGCTCGCCGCTCGGCAAGGACGAGGTCGCGGCGACCAAGAAGGCGCTCGGCTGGGATCCCGAGGCGCACTTCCTCGTGCCCGACGCGGCGCGCGAGCACATGGGCGCGATCAAGCAGCGTGGCGTGGCGGCGCACGCGGCGTGGCGCGCGCGCTTCGAGGCGTGGCGGACGGCGCACCCGGAGCTCGCGGCGCAATGGGACGCGGCGCAGCAGGGCGGCCTCGTGGCCGGGTGGGACGCGGCGATGCCGACGTGGAAGGAAGGCGAGTCGCTCGCGACGCGCACGGCGTCGGGCAAGTGCATGGTCGCGCTGGCGCCCAGGGTGCCGTGGCTCTTCGGCGGCGACGCCGACCTCGGCGGCTCGACGAAGACGATCGTGCCCGGCGGCGACTTCGATCGCACGGGCGCCGGGCGCAACCTGCGGTTCGGCGTGCGCGAGCACGCGATGGGCGCGATCTGCAACGGCATGGCCTATCACGGCGGCGTGCGCGCGTTCGCGTCGACGTTCTTCGTGTTCAGCGACTACATGCGCCCGGCCGTGCGGCTCGCGGCGCTCAACCACCTGCCGGTGACGTACGTGTGGACGCACGACTCGGTCGGCCTCGGCGAGGACGGCCCGACGCACCAGCCGGTCGAGCACCTCATGTCGCTGCGCGCGATGCCCGGGCTCTGGGTCGTGCGCCCGGCGGACGCCAACGAGACGGCGGCGGCGTGGCGGCTCGCGCTCGAGCGTACCGACGGGCCGGTCGCGCTCGTGCTCTCGCGCCAGGACCTGCCCGTCGTCGCGCCCGCGGCGGCGCCCGTGAACCGAGGCGCGTACGTGCTCCGCGAGGCGGACGGCGGCGTGCCGTCGGTCGTCCTCGTCGCCACCGGCTCCGAGGTCGCGCTCGCGCTCGAGGCGCAGCGGCAGCTCGTGGGCATGGGGATCGCGGCGCGCGTCGTGTCGATGCCGTGCTGGGAGCTCTTCGCCGCGCAGGACGCGGCGTACCGCGAGCGCGTCCTGCCGCCGTCGGTCCGCGCGCGCGTCGCCGTCGAGGCGGGCGTGACCTTCGGCTGGGGCGACATCGTCGGAGCCCACGGCAAGGTCGTCGGGCTCGATCGCTTCGGCGCGTCGGCGCCGGGCGAGGTCCTCTACGAGCAGCTGGGCATCAGCGTGGAGGCGGTGATCGCGGCGACGAGGGCCGCGCTCGCGTCGACCTGAGTACCCCATCGCTACCTGTCCACAGGGCCCGACCTGTGGGCCCAATGAGGGATGCGCGAGTTTCTGGGAGGGTGGTCCCGCGCCTTCGCGGTCGTGTGCGTGACGGGCGGCGCGGTCGCATGCGGCGGCGGACCGGACGCGGGCGAGGCGCCGCCGTTACCGTCGGTGACGTTCGGCCCGAGCGACGACTACGTCGTCG
This sequence comes from Kofleriaceae bacterium, assembly GCA_019912685.1. Classification (GTDB taxonomy): domain Bacteria; phylum Myxococcota_A; class Polyangia; order Haliangiales; family Haliangiaceae; genus UBA2376. The sequence goes on along the minus strand of JAIOII010000228.1, from coordinate 3,775 downwards.
CCCGTTTCGGCGAGCCGTTCACGTTGACGGCGACCTTGACCGACGCGAGCGGCGCGCCGGCGACGGACTACACGTGGGAGTGGCTCCACGCGAATGACGGAGCGACGGCGTGGCCGCTCGCGCCGACGACGGGAGGCCCGGGCGTCGAGCAGGTGACGTTCTCGGCGCGCAGCCGGCAGCGGAGCCGGATCTACGGCCGCGTCACGACCTGCGGCGCGAAGGGCGACCGCCCCTGCTACTACCGCAACGAGCTCGAGACGGCGGCCGTCGACGTCGTGGTGTGGGGCGGGGCGGCGGTCGCCGTCCACGCGCCGGTGACCGAGGTCGAGCTCGTGATCGGCGAGGCGCGAGCGCTCGGCGCGGTGCCGGTCGCCGGCGACGGGGACGGCGGCCTCGTCTACAGCGACGATCGGCTGGCGTACACGTCGGGCGACCCCGGCGTGGTCACGGTGGGGCAGGACGGCGTGCTCACGGGCGTCGGCGCCGGCACGACGACGATCACCGCCACCGCGGGGAGCGCGAGCACGACGGTGAACGTGACGGTCGCGGCCGGTGCGCCGGCGGCGATCCCCGACGGCATCCACACGCTCGTCGACCACCGCGACGCGTGGATGCTCGCCCCCGGCGCGCAGCGCAGCAAGGCCGCCGTGCCGTACGCCGTCGCGCTGTCGCCGACGGCCGGCCCGTTCGTGATCGCGAACGTCGCGAACGCAGCGGCCGGCGATCGCGACGACGGCGGCGCCGCGGTGTACTCGCGCGAGGGCAAGACGGCGTACGGGCGCTTCACGCTCGCGCGCTGGACCGGATCGGGGTTCGGCTTCGAGCTGCCCGGCGAGCCCTGGGACGTCGCGCTCGATCCCATGGTCGCGCTCGACGAGCGCGATCGCCTCTACATGGTCTACAAGTCCGAGAACCGCCGCCAGTACGTCATCCTCGAGCGCGCCGCTGACGCGGGCCCCGGCACCGAGACGATGCGCGTGCTGCCCAGCGACCTCGTCGAGCCCGGCTCGCTCGGCGCGCGCGTGCGCGACTACCTGGCGATCACCGACGAGCGCATCGAGCTGTCCGCGATCGCGCCGCGCCGGGGCGGCGGCCTGTGGGTCGCCTACGACGTGTACGCCGGCTACGCGAGCGGACCGCTGGACGAGCACGTGGGCGACGCCGGCGTCCTGCCCGAGCGCTGCCAGGTCGCCGGCCTCCTCGCCGAGGTCACCGACACCGCGATCGACGTGCGCCAGGTGAGCTCGGACTTCTTCGCGCCGTCGCAGGGCCGCTGCGAGAACGGCGTGCCGCCGGGCAGCATGGGCCGGAACCCGAGCATGTGGCTCACGCTCGATCCCGAAGGTGGCGTCCCGGGCACGCACTTCGACCGCGGCGAGGAGACGCGGATCGCCGGCATGGTGACGACCTCGGCCGCGTATCGTTCGCAGGGCGGGTCGCACGAGGTCGCCGGCGAGCTCGACGCGATCGCCGGGCTCGAGACGAGCGGCGGCGTCATGACGATCTCGGCGCGCGGCACGCTCCTCCGCGCGACGCCGATCCCCAGCGCGGTCCGGAGCCCCGGCGCGACGGGCTACGAGCGCACGTGGAGCGACTCGATGTGGCCCGAGCTCGGCGTCGTGCCGCCGTTCACGAGCGCCGCCGAGATCGAGCAAGCGCCGGTCGGCTGGGGGCACTCGATCGACCACGTCGCGACGCTCCACGAGGGCGGGCTCGCCGACGCGCGCGGGTACACGCTGACGATGGTGCGCTTGCCGCGCGCCGTATCGTGGAGCGCCGACGAGGCGGCGGGCCGCCGGTTCAACGGCGAGCTGAACTCGCCGGGCATCGTCGATCCGCCGGTCGTGCTGGCCGACGGCTCGCGCTACTGGCTCTCGCGCCACGTCGGCACCTGCGACGCCGGCCAGCCGCTCACGCAGGGCCTCTGGCGCTCGACGGGGCCGGGCGCCCGACCGGAGCTCGTGACCGCGAAGGGCGCGTCCAACCTCCACTACGATCAGCCGCTGCGCGCGGTGGGCTCGACGCTCTACGCCGTTCGCCGCGAGCAGCTCGGCAACACGATCGGGTTCGTCGTGCGCGGATCGTCCGACGGCGGCGTGACGTGGACCGACGCGAGCTCGTACACCGGGCAGATGCTGTCGAGCGAGCTGCGCGCGTTCGCCACGCTGCCGAGCGGCGCGGGCTTCGCGATCATGAACGGCGACGGCGAGCCCGACTTCCGCGTCATGGTCACCGCGAACGTCGCCACCGGGCCGTGGACCGCGCTGCCCGGGTTCACGGCGGCGCAGCAGCCGAGCTGGGCCGTGCACCACACGAACCGCGACGGCTTCGGGCTCGTGCCCGACGGCGCGGGCAACATGTGGGTCCTCGTCGGCGCGCTCGGCAACGGCGCCGGCGGCCTGCTCGCGCGCAGGTACTCGGCGGCGGGGGCCGTGCTCGCCGAGCTCCTCGTGAACGTGCCGGCGACCGGAACGTCCGGCGTCCTGTCGGTGCGCGCGATGACCGCGACCACGCTCGTCGACGGCAAGCTCGTGGTCCTCGGCGTCGAGAGCGCGGTCGGCTCGCGCCACCGCCTCGTGTCGATCGTGATCGATCCGTCGACGCAGGCGGTGACGCGTTCGGTCGTCGTACCCGACGGTGTCGTCGGCCGCCTGGTGCCGATGGTGCGGACCGGCGACGGACGCGTCGTGATCGGCGCCCAGCGCTCGGAGGCGCTCGGCAGCCCGGCGAGCGGCTACACGACGATCCGAGATCGCGCGGTCCTGTGGTCGTCGACCGACGGGCTCACGTGGTCCGCGCCGAAGGTGCTGCGCCCCGACGGCGGCAACGGCCAGGTCGTGTGGTCGATGGGGCTCGACGCCGACGGCACGCTGCTCATCGTCGTCGGCGACACCGGCGGTTACCGCAGCGCGCCGCTGCTCGACACGGCGTACCTCGAGACCCCGCTCTCGCAGCCCGCGACGTGCGACGTCAGTCTCGTCACGCCCGCGCTCATGCGCACCACCGCGCCCTGACGCCTTCTTCCCGAGGCCCGAAGCCCGAGGCCTCGTCAGTTCATCTTGACCTGGCCGGTCGCGAAGACGACTTCCTTGCCCTTCACGTTGCCGGTCAGCTTGAGCGTGTACGTCTTGCCCTTGGTGATGTTGTCGTCCTCGGTGATCTCGATCTCGCCGGTGAGGACGGTCAGCTTGGGATCGACGCCGGTGAGCTGCTTGTCGGCGCTGTAGTTCTTGCCGTCGTAGAACTCGAGCTTCATCGACGTCGCGCCGGTCCGGTTCAGGAACGCGGTGTAGACGAAGAACCAGGTCGGCACGTCGTCGGCGCCCACCGTCGACTTCACCTCGGTGAGCGCCTGCTTCTTGAAGTGGGCGATCGTCGCCTTGTCGTCGCCGACCGATTCGAGCGGCCCGCTGGTCACGAGGAGCTTGCCCTTGAAGGCGGCGATCACCTTCTTGGACAGGTCGGCGTCGGCCGGCCGCGCAGAGAGCCCGATCGCGCAGAGGAGCGCGAACGGGAGCATCACGAACAGACGGCGCGAGGGGGTCGTCATGGGGGGCCTCCGCATCATCAGTGTACCGGGACTAGACCGCGAGGGTCCGACAAGGTTCCGACAGCGGGTGACGTGCGCGCGTTGCGTCAGGACTTGGCGGCGTCGTCAGCGGGCGTGGCGGAAGTCGCAGGAGCCTCCGTGGCTGCTTGGACGTCGCCGGCCTGCACCTCATTCATCGGCGCGTTCGGGCCCGGGCCGCGCGGGCCGCGCGGGCCGCCACCGGGA
>JAIOII010000027.1 GCA_019912685.1 Kofleriaceae bacterium | reverse complement strand
GCTCTACGGCGCCGTCCACGCCCGCGCGCGCCACGCCGGCCCGCGCTTCGGCGCCGGCCACTTCGTCGAGCTCGCGGCGGCGATGGCGCCGGCCGACTACGAGCTCGTCGGCTACTTCGAGGACGGCGCGCTCGTCGGCTGGAACAGCCGCTTCCGCGCCGGCGACGACGTCACGTCGAGCTTCTTCGGCTTCGAGCGCCCGCGCGGCGACGCCCTCGGCCTGTTCCGCAACCTGCTCCTCGACGACCTCGAGCACGCGCTCGCCACGGGCGCGCGCCGCGTGCACTTCGGCCGCACGACGCACGCGATCAAGAGCGAGCTCGGCGCCGTCCCCGAGCCCCTGCCCTGCTTCGTCCGCCCGCTGTCACCGCTCGCGCGGCCGCTGTGCTGGGCGGCGCGCTCGCTCTACCGCGCGCCGGCATGGACGCCGCGCAACCCGTTCGCCGGGACCGGCGCGCCGTGACCGCGCCATGACCGCGCCATGATCGACGAGCCCCTCGCCGCCGCCGCCGCCTGGTGCCGCGACGCCGGCGCGCTCGGCGTCGTCGGCCTCTCCCTCCTCTACTGCGCCGCGACCGCGCTCGTCGTCCCGGCGGCGATCCTCACGGTCGCCGCCGGCTGGATCTGGGGGCTCTTCTGGGGAACCGTCCTCGTCCAGGGCGTGAGCCTGGTCGCCGACTGGGTGCCGTTCGCGCTCGCCCGCCGCCACGGGCGTGCGCGAGCGCGCGCCGCGCTCGTCCGCCGCACCATCGACGTCGACACCCTCGACGCGCTCGTCCGCCGCCGCGGCTTCGCCATGGTGGCGCTCCTCCGCCTCTCGCCGGTCCTGCCGTTCAACGTGATGAACTACCTCCTCGGGCTCACGGCGGTCTCGACGCGCACCTACCTCCTCGCCTCGCTCGTCGGCAGCACTCCCGCGTGCATCTTCTTCGTCTGGGCGGGCACGCTCGTCGGCGACCGCGGCCAGCTCGCGCGCGCCGCGTCGGCGAGCGGCGCGCCGACCTGGGCGCTCTGGACGGTGGCCGCCCTCACCGTCGGCGTGACCATCGCGCTCTGGGTCCTGTGCCGCCGCGCCGTGCGAGACGCCCTCGCCGCCCGCGCGGCGTGACCTACACTCGATCATGCACTCGTCCGCGTTCCTCGAGGCGCTGGCGATCGTGCTCGGCGTCGCCGCCGTCACGACCATCCTCTGCCAGCGCCTGCGTCAGCCGATCGTCCTCGGCTACATCGTCGCCGGCCTCGTCATCGGGCCCCACCTCCCGGTCCCGCTGGTCGCGAGCGCGGAGGTCGTGCACCAGCTCTCCGAGATCGGCGTCATCCTGCTCATGTTCGCGCTCGGCCTCGAGTTCAGCATCGGGCGCCTCGTGCGCGTGGGGCCGACCGCGTCGGTCACCGCGCTCGTGCAGTGCAGCCTCATGCTGTGGATCGGCTTCGTCATCGGCCGCGCGATGGGCTGGACGCCGATGGAGAGCGTCTTCGCCGGCGCGATCATCGCGATCTCGTCGACGACGATCATCGCCAAGGCCTTCGCCGATCAGGGCGTCACCGGGCGCCAGCGCGAGATCGTCGTCGGCATCCTCATCGTCGAGGATCTGATCGCCGTCCTGCTCATGGCCGGGCTCACCGCCGCTGCCACCGGCAGCGGCCTGTCCGCGGCCGAGCTGGCGGAGACCGTCGGCCGGCTGGTCGGCTTCCTGGCGCTCCTCCTCGCCGTCGGCATGGTGGTGGTGCCGCGGGCGATCCAGTACATCCGCCGCCTCGACAACCCCGAGATCAACGTCGTCGCCGCGATGGCGATCGCGTTCGGCGTCGCGTTCCTGTGCGCGGAGCTCGGCTACTCGATCGCGCTCGGCGCGTTCCTCGCCGGCTCGCTCATCGCCGAGTCCGGCGACGGCGAGCTCATCGAGCACCAGCTCCGGCCCGTGCGCGACATGTTCGCCGCCGTCTTCTTCGTCTCCGTCGGCATGGCGGTCGATCCCGCGCTCGTCGCGGAGCACTGGGTCGCCGTCGCCGTCCTCTGCCTGGCGGTCGTCGTCGGCAAGATCGTCAGCGTCGCCCTCGGCGTGTTCCTCACCGGCAACGGGGTCCGGCTCTCGGTGGCGAGCGGCATGAGCCTCGCCCAGATCGGCGAGTTCTCGTTCATCATCGCCGCGCTCGGCCTCACCCTCGGCGTCACCCGCGACTTCCTGTATCCGGTCGCGGTCGCGGTCTCGGCGTTCACGACGCTCACGACGCCGTGGCTCATCCGCGCGGCGCCGCACGCCGCGAGCCTGGTCGATCGCGTCCTGCCGCCGCCGCTCCAGACCGTCGCCACCCTCTACGGCAGCTGGCTCGAGCGCGTGCGCGCGGGCAGCGGGCGCCGCGACACGTTCGGGCGCCGGGCGCGGCGCAACGTCGCGCTGCTCGTGATCGATCTCGCGCTGCTCGTCGGGATCGTGATCGGCGCGGCGGTCGGCGACGACTACCTCGTCGAGCGCCTGGGGCGCGAGCTGTCGCTCGACGACGAGGTCGCCCGCGTCGTCGTCGTCGCCGGCGTCGCCGTCTGCGCCCTGCCCTTCGCCGTCGGCGTCCTGCGCCGCGCGCTGCGCATCGGGTGGACGATCGCCCACGCCGCGTTCCCGGCGGCGGCCGACGGCACGATGGACCTCGCCCATCCCCCGCGCCGCGCGCTCGTCGCGATCCTGCGGCTCATCCTGCTCCTCGCCGTCGGCCTGCCCCTGGTCGCGCTGACCCAGCCGTTCCTCTCCGGCGTGCCCGGCGTGGTCGTGCTGGTCGCCATCCTCGCGACGCTCGCGATCGCGGTGTGGCGCGCCGCGCGCAACCTGCACGGCCACGTGCGCAGCGGGGCCGAGGCCGTCGTCGAGATCCTCGCCGCGCAGGGC
>JAIOII010000227.1 GCA_019912685.1 Kofleriaceae bacterium | reverse complement strand
GGCCGAGCGCGCCCGACGCGAGCCGCCGCGCCATGTAGCGCTCGGCGAGCGCGAGCGCGTCGGCGTCGCCGCCGATGTGGCCGAGCCGCACGAGCACCTCGACCGCGACCGCCGCGCCCGACGGCAAGGCGCCGTCGTGGTGCGACTCGGGACGGTGGATCAGCGGCTCGGGGTCGTCGTGCGGCGTGAGGTAGAAGATGCCGGCGCCGCTCTCGGCGTCGTCCTTGTAGAAGCGCGCGCGGATCGCGCCCGCGAGGGTGACGCCGACGTCCCACCACGCCCGGTCGAGCGTCGCCTCGGCGAGGTCGAGCATCGCCGCCGCGACGAACGCGTAGTCGTCGAGCGTGCCGTCGAGCTTGCCGTTCCCGTGCTTCCACGTGCGCGCGACGCGGTCGCCCTGCACCATCTCGCGGCGCAGGAACTCGCCGACCCGCACCGCCAGCGCCAGCGCCGGCGCGTGGCCGGTCGCCGCCCAGGCCCGCACCAGGCCGGTGATCGCGAGCGCGTTCCAGCCGGCGAGGAGCTTGTCGTCGGTGCCCGGGCGCACGCGCGCGCTGCGCACGCGCAGGAGCCTGGCGCGCAGCGTGGCGAGGTGCGCCTCCTCCGACTCCGCCCCGCGCGGCGTCACGCGCGAGAGCACGGTCGTGCCGTGCTCGAAGTTGCCGTCCTCGGTCACGCCGTAGGCGCTCGCGACGTGCATCGCGTCGATGCCGAGCGCCTCGGCGAGCTGCTCGGGGCGCCACACGTAGAACCGGCCCTCCTCGCCCTCGCTGTCGGCGTCGAGGCTCGCCCACAGCCCGCCGCTCGCGTCGCTCATCTCGCGCTCGAGCCAGCCCACCGTCTCCTCGATCACCTCGGCGAAGCGGCGGTCGCCGGTCATCGCGAACGCGTCGGCCATGACGCCGAGGAGCTGCCCGTTGTCGTAGAGCATCTTCTCGAAGTGCGGCACGAGCCACTTGTCGTCGACGGAGTAGCGCGCGAAGCCGCCGCCCAGGTGGTCGTAGATGCCGCCGTCGGCCATCTTGCGCGCCCACAGGACGAACGCCTCGCGCGCCGGCTTGCCGAAGTCGAGCCGCGACGCGCGCCCGAGGATCTCGTGCGCCGACGTCGACGGGAACTTGGGCGCGCCGGCGAGCCCGCCGTGCTCGGCGTCGCAGCGCTGCGCGATCTGCCGGCCGGCCGTGACGATCATCGACGGCACGAGCGCGCCCGGATCGCCCGCCTGCGCGCCGCGGTAGTGCGCGTCGACGTGGCGCAGGCCGTCGACGAGGCCGTCGACGTTCTCCATCACCTTGTCGCGCTCGCGCTCGTACGCCTGCGCCATCGCCTTCAGCACCTTGATGAAGCCGGGGCGTCCGAACTTGTCCTTGGGCGGGAAGTACGTGCCGAGGAAGTACGGCCGCCCGTCGGGCAAGCAGAACGCCGACAGCGGCCAGCCGCCGCCCTCGCCGAGCACCTGGATCGCGTTCATGTAGATCGTGTCGACGTCGGGCCGCTCCTCGCGATCGACCTTCACGTTGACGAAGAGCTCGTTCATGAGCCGCGCGATCTCGGCGTTCTCGAAGCTCTCGTGCGCCATCACGTGGCACCAGTGGCAGGCCGCGTACCCGATCGACACGAACACCGGCTTGTCGAGCTCCTGCGCGCGCGCGAACGCCTCGGCGCCCCACGGGTACCAGTCGACGGGGTTGTCCTGGTGCTGGAGCAAGTACGGCGAGGTCTCGCCCGCGAGGCGGTTGGCCATGAGCGAGGGTTAGTGCGCGCCGCGCCGGAAGGCAAGCGTAGTAACGTCGAGAGATGGCCGACTCGAAGCCGCTCGCGCCCGAAGAGATTGCCGCCGAGCTGCAGGCGATCGCCGACGCGATCCCGTCGGGACCGGAAGGGCACGACGTCGCCGCGCGGCTCGAGTGGCTCGTCGAGCGCCTGATCGAGCGCGGCCAGCTCGGCCCCGGTCACCACGGCCTCGCGCGCCGCGTGAAGGCCGACCACTCGCCCTTGCGCGTGCACCTCACGATGATCGACGACAAGCACGCGGTGAAGGGCCCCGACATCGACTGCGCGAGCCTCATGCACCTCTGCAAGGCACGGTGCTGCGCGTTCAAGGTCCCGCTGTCGAAAGAGGATCTCGAGGAGAAGCGCCTCCGCTGGCGGATCGACGAGCCGTACCTCCTGCCGCGGAGCGTGGAGCACGGGTACTGCGAGAACCTGCGCGCCGACGGCGGGTGCAACGTGTACGAGGATCGACCGGCGGTGTGCCGCCAGTACGACTGCCGCACCGACAAGCGCGTCTGGATCGACTTCGAGCAGAGGCTCCCGGTCGAGACGCCGTACTTCCTCGTCCCGCTCGGCGCGTGGGACGACCCGACGTCGTGACTACGGCTGGATCCCGAGCGCGCCGGTGATGTTCTCGTAGCCGCTCGCGCCGGTGGCGGTCTTGCCGAGGTCCGTGATCGTGCCGCCGGCCGCGAACCGTACGCGTCGGATGCCGAGGTTCTCGGGCACGAGCACGAGCCCGCGCAGCGACCCGTACTCGATCAGGACGGCGTTTCCCGGCAGCTCGGGTCGCGCGCCCGCGTAGGCGACCTGACCGCGCACGCTGAACGGCATCGCCGCCTCCGGATCGTGGTCGAGGGCGATGAAGGCATCGCCGAAGCCGCTCACCACGAGCGCGGCGTCGTCGAACGGGGACATGATGATCGAGAGCGGATCTTCGATCGGCGTGAGCACCTGACGCGCGGTGAGGGTGTCGGCGATCCGCTCGACGACGGCGACGCGGTTGGGGACCTGGAACACGCCCTGGTTGTCGCCGACCAGCGCGAAGCGGCCGTCGCCGGTGAGCGCGGCGCCGCCGAAGATCGCCATGTCGTCGCCGAAGGCGTCGACCCCGGTCACCCGCGCCGGCGTCGACTCGCGGACGTCGACGAGGTGGACGCTCTCGCCGGCGGGCGACGTCCCGCCGAGCTCGCGCGCCGGGATCACGAGGCGCCCGTCATCGAACAGCGGGTCGCCGAGCGACGAGCCCGCGAGCCACGGTCCCTCGTCGCTGATCGCGTCGTCGCATCCGATGCGCACGCGGTAGATGCCGCCCCCGTTCTCGCGCGTGTTGGGATCGACCACGTACAGGTACTGCCCGAGGGCGCCCATCACGAGGCGGTCGGCGTAGAAGCTGCCCTGGAAGCGCGCGTGCAGGACCTCGACCTGGGCCCCGGACAGCCGGAACACGCCGAGCGATCCGTCCTCCTGCGCGACGAAGCCGAGCTCGCCGTCGGGCGTGAACGCGATCGTGCCGATCGTGCTGCGCCCCATCTCGAACGTCGCGCCCGACAGCGTGATCGTGGACCCGGTCTCGTCGAGCGTGAACAGGCGATAGGTGTTCGCGTTCTCGCCCGCGGCCGTGTACGGAAACGACACGACGCCGAACCGGGGCCCGCTCCGCGGCAGCCCGATGCGCTCGCACGGCGCGCCGTCGCCGCCCGGGTCGCCGTCGGCGGCCGCGTCCGGATCACCGCTGCCACCGTCATCGCCGCCGCACGCGGCGACGCTCACGGAGATCACCAGCCCGAGCCGTCTCATCATGAGTCCAACCTATCACGATCATTCATGAAATGCGCCACCCCCGCGGCTAGGCACGGGGCCCTATTTCGAGTAGGAATGACTGCTTTTCGGAAGGACCAGAGGGCCCTAGATGTCCGACACGTCGACCCTGCCCGCCAACATCACGCCGATCGCGATCGAGGAGGAGATGACCTCCTCGTTCATGGACTACGCCATGAGCGTCATCGTCGCGCGCGCGCTCCCCGACGCGCGCGACGGCCTGAAGCCGGTGCACCGGCGCATCCTGTTCGCGCAGCGAGGGCTCAACAACGTCTTCAACCGCCCGTACCTCAAGTGCGCGCGCGTCGTCGGCGACGTCATCGGCAAGTACCACCCGCACGGCGACGCCGCGGTCTACGACGCGCTCGTCCGCATGGCCCAGGACTTCTCGATGCGTTACACGCTCATCGACGGTCAGGGCAACTTCGGCTCGGTCGACGGCGATCCGCCCGCGGCCATGCGTTACACCGAGTGCCGCATGGCGAAGCTCTCCTCGGAGCTGCTCGCCGACATCGACAAGGAGACCGTCGACTGGCAGCCCAACTACGACGACAAGGAGCTGGAGCCGACGGTCGTCCCGACCAAGGTCCCCAACCTGCTCGTCAACGGCGCCACCGGCATCGCGGTCGGCATGGCGACGTCGATCCCGCCGCACAACCTCGGCGAGATCCTCGACGGCGTCCTCGCGCTGATCGAGAACCCCAAGCTCTACGACGAGGACCTCTTCCGGCTCATCCCCGGCCCCGACTTCCCCACCGGCGGCACGATCCAGGGCCGCGTCGGCATCCTCTCGGCGTTCAAGACCGGCCGCGGCTCGATCGTGCTGCGCGGCAAGGCCCACCTCGAGGAGATCCGCAAGGACCGCTCGGCGCTCGTCATCACCGAGCTGCCGTTCATGGTCAACAAGGCGCGCTGGATCGAGGCGACCGCCGAGCTCGTCCGCGACAAGAAGCTCGAGGGCATCTCCGACATCCGCGACGAGAGCGATCGCACCGGCATCCGCGTCGTCATCGAGCTCAAGCGCGACGCCAACGACCAGATCGTCCTCAACAACCTGTACAAGGCGACGGCGCTGCAGTCGACGATCAGCGTGACGATGCTCGCCATCGTCGACCAGCGCCCGGTCCTGCTCACGCTGCGCAAGGCGCTGCAGGTGTTCATCGAGCACCGCCGCGACGTGGTCACCCGGCGCACGCTGTTCGATCTGCGCGAGGCGCGCGCCCGCCGCGAGATCGTCGAGGGCCTCGGCCTCGCGGTCATCAACATCGATCGCGTCATCGAGATCATCCGCTCGTCGAAGGACACCGACATCGCCAAGGAGCGGCTCATGGCCGAGCGCCTCGGCGGGCTCGAAGGCTTCCTCGAGCGCGCCGGCCGCCCGGCGGCCGAGG
>JAIOII010000226.1 GCA_019912685.1 Kofleriaceae bacterium | reverse complement strand
CGCGGGCCCCGGGCAGTAGCCGGCGAGGCCCCAGCCGACGCCGAACACCGCCGCGCCGAGCAGGAGCGGCGCGCTCACGTCCTCGCGCGTCGGCGCCGCGAAGCTCGCCGCGAACAGCGGCATCGTGCGCCGGCTCGTCAGCCACAGCCCGGCGACGTGGGACGCGATCGCGCCGCCCATGACGAACGCGAGCGTCGGGTCCCATGCCCCGCCGATGTCGAGGAAGCCGATCACCTTCGACGGCTGCGTCATCCCGGCGAGGACGAGGCCCACCGCGAACACCGCGCCGGCGACGAACGCGGCGACGAGCGCGACCGGCCGCGCCGGCTGCGGCACGCCATGGGTCACGACCAGCCTCCCGCCATCCGCACGATCGCGACGGTGACGCCGCCCGTCAGCATGAACGTCATCACCGCGACGAGCGAGCGCCGCGAGAAGCGCGACAGCCCGCACACGCCGTGGCCGCTCGTGCAGCCGGTGCCGAGCCGCGTGCCGAACCCGACGAGCAGACCGCCGACCGCGACGACGCCGAGCGGCGCCGGCGACCGCGTGATCGACGCCGGTGACACGAGCGCGGCGACGACGCCCGCCACCAGCATCCCGAGGACGAACGCGACGCGCCAGCCGCGATCACGCGTGGCGGGCGCGAGGAGCTCGCCCCACACGCCGGACACGCCGGCGACGCGCCCGAGCGACACCCACAGGATCGTCGCGGCGAGCCCGATGAGCGCGCCGCCGCCCGCGGCAATCCAGTACTCCGTGGTCATGGCCGGACTCTACCCGACGACGACCTGCACGCGCTGCCGCCGTCGCAAGGGCCTCGCCTGGTTGACCAGGGTGCGCTTGCGCGACACGAACTCGGCTCGCCGTCCCACGTTCAGGATGAGGCCGACGAGGAACATGGTGATGACGAGCGACGTCCCGCCGTAGCTCACGAGCGGCAGCGTGATGCCCTTGTTGGGCACGACCCCGAGCACGACGCCGATGTTGAGCAGCGCCTGCATCCCGAACATCATCGTGATGCCGAGCGCGACGTAGCCGCCGAACGTATCGCGCGCGCCCAGCGCCGCCCGCACCCCGCGCCAGACCAGCACGCCGAACAGCGCGAGCACGACCGCCACGCCGACGAACCCGAGCTCCTCGCCGATCGGCGCCAGGATGAAGTCGTTGTGGCCCTCCGGCATGTAGCCGAGCGACTGGCGCGAGTTGCCGAGGCCGACGCCGGTGACCCCGCCCGACCCGAGCGACACGTGGGCCTGCACCATCTGGTAGGCCTCGCGGTCGCTGAACGCCTCGGGGTTGAAGTACGCCATGAAGCGGCGCATGCGCCACGGCGTCCCGACGATGAGCTGGTAGGCGATCGGCGCCGCCGCGAGGATCGCCATCACGATGTACGAGACGCGCGCGCCGGCGACGAACAGCATCACCAGCGTGGTCGCGCCGAGGATGAGCGACGAGCCCAGGTCCGGCTGCGCGAGCAGGACCACCATCATCACGGCGCAGACGACGAGGTGCGGGACGAAGCCGATCGTGAACGTCTTCACCTTCTCGGCCTTGCGCGACAAGGACGCCGCCAGGTAGGTCACGAGCGCGAGCTTGGCGAGCTCGACGGGCTGGAACGTCAGCGGGCCGAGCATGAGCCAGCGCTTCGCGCCGTTGAGCGGCGGCATGGCGAGCGTCGCGCCGAGGAGCAGGATCGACGCCGCGAGCAGCGGGTACGTGCGCCGGCGCAGGACGCGGTAGTCGAGCGTCGCCGCCACCCACATGGCGACGCCGCCGAGTACGAGGAAGACGACCTGGCGCTGGAGGAAGAAGGCGGCGTCACCGTGGCGCACGGCCGCCTGGGCCGCGGTCGCCGCGTAGATCTCGATCGTGCCGATCGCGAGCAGCGCGAGCACGGCGGCGATGAGGATCAGATCGAACGGCCGCTCGCTCACCTCGGCGAGCGGGGCCTGGGTCGCGATCGACGGCGGGGGCGCGGGATCGGAGGGCGCGACGATCGGCTTGGGCGGGGCCGCGGACACTGCCGTTCACAATGCCGATGCCGCTGCCAAGTGCCAAGTTTTCGGCGACTTGGGCGCGGGCGCCCGGTCGGGTCAGCGGGTCGTCGCGACGACCGCGCCGCCCGGCAGCCCGGTGAACGTGTCGCGCGGCAGGAGCCCCATCCACTCGTCGCTCGCCGGCGTGTGGAAGACGTTGGCGTAGACCCACGCGTTGAGCTCGTCGAACGTCGGCGTCCCGCGCTCGAGCTGCTGGAGCAGGTGCGTGCGGATCTGCGGGCGCAGCCGGACCTCGTTCAGCGCCGTGTCGGCAGCGATCGTCTGCTCCAGCCCGACGAGGACGCGGGCGCGCGCGTCGCGGTCGAGCGCCCGGCCGTTCACCGCCACCGCCAGCATGGAGTCGACCAGCGCGCGGGCGTGGTCGTCGAGGACGCGGCGGTCCTTCGCGCTCCACAGCTCGCCGTAGATCCGGACCCAGAGCGCCGTGTCCTCGGGGAGCGAGCCCGGGTCGACGCCGAGGTCGACCGTCTGCAGCATCGGCACCTCGACCATCGCCTTCGACACCGTCGCGCGCTGCGCCGCCGCCGCCATGGCCAGGCGGCGCTTCTCGGCCTCCGCGGCGTCGAGCAGCTTCGGCCCGCTGCCGGTCTGGACCAGCGGGACCTGGCTCCAGCGCGCCGCCAGATCGGCGGCCATCGCCTGGTGGTACGCGACCAGCGCGCGGTCGCGCTCGCGGCCGACCGTGCCCTTCACCGCGTCGAACATCGCCAGCGTGGCCGTCAGCTCGCGGCGGAACACCTGCGGCGAGTAGAGCCCGGGCAGGACGTCGAGCGGGCGGCCGTCGGCGTCGAGGACGTAGTGCGCGCTGTTGCCGGTCACGGTCGAGGCGAGCGTGCGCCCGTCGCCGAAATCGACGGTGACGCGCGGCACGTCGCGCTCGCTCGACCAGTGCAGGATGAACTTCTCGCGCAGGAGCTCGGACACCGCGGCGTCGGGGTAGAGCGTCGTGCGGAAGAAGCGGCTGTTCGCGCACGAGAGGTCCTCGTCGAGCCGGCCGAGCATGCGGAGCGACAGGATCGGCTTGCCGCTCGCGCGCGCCGCGGCCTTCGCGGCGTCGAGGTCCTCGTGCCAGTAGAGCCGCGACCACGTGGCGTAGCGCTGGCCGGCGACCTTGTCGATCGTGGCCGCCAGCCGCTCGCGCTCGGGCCCCGCCGGGCGCGCGTCGAAGTCGGCGAGCAGGCGCTCGAGCGCGGCCGGGCCCTCGGCGCGCAGCACCGCGATGCGGGCGGTCTCCGCGGTCGAAACCGGCGCGTGCTGGACGATCGGCACGGTCGCGCGATCCGCGGTCGGCGCCCGCGACGAGGAGCAGGCGAGCACGAGCACGAACGACGCGGCGAGCGAGCGGAGCTTCATGCTTCGATCTACGCACGCCGCGCCGCCCCCCCGTGTCAGGGGTGCGTAAGCTACTTCTTCGGCGAGGGGACCAGCTCGAACTCCTCGAGCGTGTCCTCGAGCTGCACCCGCAGGTCGAGCTTCTTCGCCTCGAGGTCGGCGAGCTGCGCGCCCATCTTGTTGCCCTCGCTCGCGAACTCGTCGAGCTGCTTCGTCCACTTGTCGCGCTGCTCGCCGGCGCGCGGGTTCTTGGCGATCGCCTTGAGGTTCTGGCGCAGCTCGTTCGCGCGCTGGTCGAGCTTGTTGCGCCGCTCGGTCAGGCCCACGATCTGCTCGTCGATCTTCGCCACCGCGCGCCGCTTCTCGATGATCGGGCGCAGCTTCGCCTTGGCGTCGCCGCCGAGGTCGGCCGACACGATCAGCTTCTCGAGGATCTCGAGCGCCGGCGAGTTCCAGATGCTGATGTGCGTGCGCGCCGGCGTCTGCTCGACGACGGTGAGCGTGCCCTCGCGCTTGCCGGCGGGCACGACGAGCCGCACGAGATACGCGTCGGGCAGCTCCTCCGTGCCCTCCGGCTTGTTCGACAGCTGGTAGTTGCCGCCGGCCTTGCCGTGGCGGACGAGCACGGTGAAGCCGTCGTCCATCGTCTGCGCCTTCGCCGTCCACACCGTCGTGCGCCGCGCGAACTGCTCGACCTCGAGCACGCCGCGCGACATCTTGATGAGCCGCTGCTCGTCGCGGTCGTTGTCGACCCGCGAGCTCACCATGATGCCGGTCTCGACGGCGAACGGGATCGTCGCGCTGGTCTCGGCGCCGACCGTCTCCGAGAGGCCCTCGCCGACGAAGCTGCCGCCCGCGTAGATGCCGATCGGCCCCGGCTCGAGCACGAACGGCGTCGAGTTCTTGAAGCGCACGACGCGGTACGGATTCACCTCGTAGCCGTAGCCCGCGCCGCCGGGCCGGAAGAGGAACGTCTCCTCACCCTCGACGTCGGCGTTCACGATCGCGACCATCGTCGACGTGCCCTCCGGCACGGTCACGCGGTCCTGCAGCTCGAAGCGCGTCTGGCCCGACACCGTCGCCGCCTTGGCCTGGGCCAGCGTCGAGCGGCGCAGCGTCTCGGCGTCGATACCGGGCGCCGCCTCCTCCTTCTCGGCGTAGCCGCCGTAGTCGTCGCCATCCCAGTCGTCGGCGGCGGACGCCGCGCGTCCGTACCCGCCGCCGCCGCCGGCTCCGCCGCTCACCTTCTTCGACGGCTTCGGCTCGGCGCGCGAGCGCGGGGGCGGAGCGGCCGGCGACGGATACGGCGCCGTCGCGACGCTCGGCTCGGCCGCCGGCGCCTCGTCGTAGGTCGTCTCGCCGACGAGCGCGCGCGCCTGCCGATGCACGCCGACCTCGGTCATGTCGGGGCGCGGGATCTCGCGCGGCGTGTGCAGGTCGTAGCGGAACGCGATGGGCGCCCCCGACGTGAGCGCGAGGTTCACGTTCCTCCACTCCTCGCCGCTCGTGTTGTCGACGACGGCCCACGCCTGGAGCAGCGCCTTGCCCTTGCCCTCCTTGGGCAGGACGACGCGGTAGGTCGGCTTCCACATCGGCGCCGCGACCACGTAGCTGACGAGCAGGTCGTGCGACGACGCGCCGGCGAGCCGCACGCTCACCGCGACCTGCTGGAACATGCCCTCGCCGGCGCTCGCGTCGAGCGTGCGGTTGAACTGCATCGCGAGGTCGCCGTCCCGGAGGATCACGCCGGAGACGTCGGAGAGCACGACGACGCGGAGGTGGTCGCCGTCGAGCAGGCTGACGCGGTGATCGATCTTCACGCCGCCGTCGTCGCCGGCGGGCTCGGTGATCTGCTCGACCATCGCGACCCGTCCGTGCACCGAGCCGCCCTTGGTCCTGAGCGTCACGTGCGAGCCGCGCAGCGAGTCGAGCACCTGGGCGAGGCTGCCCTGCCCGGGGCGCAACGTCGCGAGCGCCGCGTTCGCCCACGTCTGCGGATCGAGCGGCATCGACACGCTCACCGCGCGCCCGCTGCGCCGCTCGACGACGGTGAGGCTCTTCAGGAGGTCGTTGACCTGGTCCTTGCGCACCTTGATCGTGAGCAGGTCGCCGTCGACGCGCCCGGCGCGCTCGAAGTAACCGACGCCGTTCCGGTAGAGCACGACCCGCTCGAGCGCGAGCCCGGCGTCGGCGGTCGGATACTTGAAGCGCTTGCCGCCGCCGCAGGCCAGGCCCGTCAAGGCAGACATCGACAGCAACGCGAGCGCGAGCAACTTTCTCCCCATGACCGTAGGATGCCACGCGGAGGTCAGCCCTTGGGTCTTCCGGTCAGTTTCGAGACGCCTGCCGCGCTCCGGGCGTGGCTGGAGCCGTCATCCCGCCGCTCGGCGGCAAGGTCGGCGGGAAGTCGGTGACGAAGCCGGCCGCCAGGCCGGTCACACCGCGTCGCCGCGCAGCGCGAGCTCGACGCGCGCGGTGAGCTCGACGGTCGGCTGGCCGCCGAGGCACACGCCGAGCGCGGTGGGGATCGTGCTCACGAGCGAGAACGAGTAGTCGGCGCCGCGGACGAGGTACTGATCGCGCCAGACGTCGTACGTGATCGTGCACCCGGCGACCACGTTGCCGTCGCCGTCGACGAGCTCGACCGGCGCGGCGAAGCCGCTCTTCATCTGATCGCGCGCGAACGCGCTCACGTGGACCGGCGGATGCGCGGGAGTGGCGACCGTCGTCGTCGCCGTCGTGGTCCGGCGCGGCGCCGACGACCCACACCCGACGGAGGCGGTGACGGTGACGAGGACAGCGAGGACGAGAGGAGCACGCATATGCAGGATCGACGCGGGTCGCGCCGCGCCGATTCATGCGCCTGAACCCGCGTCCCGCGCCGCGCTGTGAACGCGCGTTATCGGTCGGCGAGGAGATCGAGGCGGCGCGCGCCGACGGCGGCGGCGGCCTCGCGGAAGACGCGGCCGCGGTGACCGTAGTTCTGGAACATGTCGTAGCTGGCGCAGGCCGGCGAGAGGACGACGGCGTCGCCGCTCGTGCAGAGCGCGGTCGCGCGCGCGACGGCGTCGTGCATGTCGGTCGCGTCGATCACCGGGTAGGTCGCGCGGTGCGCCTCGCAGGCGCGGCGGATGAGCGGGGCGGCGGCGCCGATGAGGACCATGCCCTTGCACACGCCGTCGAGCGCCTCGAGCATCGGCGCGTAGCTGCCCCCCTTGTCGACGCCGCCGGCGATGAGCACGAGCGGGCGCGGGAAGCCGCGCACGCTGGCCGCGACCGACGCGACGTTCGTGCCCTTGGAGTCGTCGTAGAAGCGGACGTCGTCCTTCTCGCCGATCCACTCCATGCGGTGCGGCAGCGGGCGATAGCTGCGGGCGCCGGCGCGGATCGCGTCGACCGGGACGCCGCACGCGCGCGCCGCGAGGTACGCGCCCATCGCGTTCTCGAGGTTGTGGTTGCCGACGAGGACGAGGTCGTCGACCGGGTAGCGCTCCTCGGCGGCGGCGCCGGGCACGCCGCGCAGGATGAACGTCGTCCGGTCGGCGGACAGGCAGGCGCCGCGCTCGACCGCGGCGCCGGGGCGCGAGTCGAACCAGAGGAGCTGCGACGGGATGCCGGCCGTCTCCTTCACGACCCACGCGTCGGCCGCGTTGGCGATCGCGACCTGATCGGCGCGTTGCCAGTCCCAGATGCGGCCCTTCATCTCGGCGTAGCGCTCCATCGTGCCGAAGCGGTCGAGGTGATCGGGCGTGACGTTGGTGAGCACGCCGGCGTCGGCCGCGAACGACGTGCAGTTCTCGAGCATGAACGCCGCGACCTCGGCCACGATCAGGCCACCGTCGCAGTTGGCCGGGTGATCGACCGCGTCGATGAGCGGCATGTTGCCGAGGTTGCCGCCGCAGAAGCTCGGCCGCCCCGCGTGCGCGCACAGCGCGCCGGTGAGCGCCGTCGTCGTCGACTTGCCGTTGGTGCCGGTGATCGCGAGGAGCTTCGCGCCGGGGTGGAACGAGCGGTAGGCGAGCTCGATCTCGGCGATGACCTCGACGCCGGCGGCGCGCGCCGCCGTCATCTCGGGCAAGGTCGGCACGCCGGGCGACATGACGACGAGGTCGCTCGCCGTGAACGTGCGCTCGTTCATGCCGCCGAGCTCCCACGTCACCGGCACGTCGGCGAGCTGCGCCATGCGCTCGCCGAGCTGCTCGGCCGGCTTCCCGTCGGTGACGATCACGCGCGCGGCGCCCCGCCGGTGGCAGAAGCGCGCGACCGCGATGCCGGTCTGCGCGAGCCCGACGACGACGACCTGCTTGCCCCGGAGATCGATGGTGGCCATGGTCGCCCGGGTCAGCGCAGCTTCAGCGTGCCGAGCGCCGCGAGCGCGAGCACGCCCGAGACGAGCCAGAAGCGCACGATGATCTTCGGCTCCTCCCACCCCTTCAGCTCGAAGTGGTGGTGGATCGGCGCCATCTTGAACACGCGCTTGCCGCGCGTCTTGTACGAGCCGACCTGGATGATCACCGAGAGCGCCTCGATCACGAACAGGCCGCCGACGAGGAGCAGCACGAGCTCGTTCTTGGTGAGCACGGCGAGCATGCCGATCGCGCCGCCGATCGACAGCGAGCCGACGTCGCCCATGAACACGCTCGCCGGGTACGCGTTGTACCAGAGGAAGCCCACGCCGGCCCCGAACAGGGCGGCGCAGAACACGGCGAGCTCGACGGCGCGTGGGATGTGGGCGACGTGCAGGTACTGGGCGATCGTCTCCTTGCCCCCGCCCTCGGTGAGGATCATCGTCTCGACGCCGGCGATGTACGCGAACACCATGAACGTGCCGGCGTTGATGATCGCCGGACCGATCGCGAGGCCGTCGAGCCCGTCGGTGAGGTTGACCGCGTTGGCGGTGCCGACGACGACGAGCGCGCCGAAGACGATGTACAGCCACGCCGAGAGCGTCGGCGACACCTCGTAGAAGTTGGTGAACGGCAGCTGCAGCTCGGTGCGCAGCTCGGGCGGCATCATGTCGGAGTAGAAGAGGTACGCCATCGCGCCGCCGGCGATCGCGAACTCGAGCGCGAGCCGCAGCTTGCCCGACACGCCCTTGGTGTTCTTCTTGGTGACCTTGGCGTAGTCGTCGGCGAAGCCGATCGCGCCGAACAGGACCGACACGAAGAGCGCGAGCAGGACGAAGCGGTTGGTGAGATCGCACCAGAGGAGCGTCGAGACGACGAGGCAGAAGAGGATGAGCGCGCCACCCATCGTCGGCGTCCCGGCCTTCTTCTTGTGGTTCTGCGGGCCATCGTCGCGGATCTGCTGGCCGATCTGGCGCGCGCGCAGGCGATCGATGAACCACGGGCCGATGAGGAACGAGAGCAGGAGCGCCGTGAGCGCCGCCGCCAGGATGCGCATCGAGGGGTAGCGGAAGACCCGCAGCCACGAGAGCGCGTCGTACTTGGAGAGGATGTCGTAGAAGAGGTGGAACAGCATCGGCTTCGGTATCGCCTTCGTTCAGGCCACGATCTCGGCGAGCGCGTCGATCACGCGCTCGAGCCGCATGCCGCGCGAGGCCTTGACCAGCACCCAGTCGCCCGGCTCCGTCATCGCCAGCACCTGACGCGCCGCGGCCGCGGGATCGTCGGTCGCCCACGCCAGGGCCGGCACGCCGGTCGCGTCGGCGACCGTGGTCTTGTGCTCGCCCATCGCGATCACCGGCACGCCGAGCTCGCCGAGCCGCTCGCCGACGGCGGCGTGCGCGTCGCGCGCGTGATCGCCGAGCTCGAGCATGTCGCCGACCACGGCGACGGCGCGCGCCGAGCCGCGCAGCTCGCAGAGCGTGTCGATCGCCGCCGCCATCGACGCGGGGTTGGCGTTGTAGCAATCGACGATCACGTGGCGGCCGCCGATGG
>JAIOII010000225.1 GCA_019912685.1 Kofleriaceae bacterium | reverse complement strand
CCGGGCGCGCTCGGCGGCGGCCCCCGCGCGCCGCTCGCGGCCGCCCAGTCCGACGGCACGAGCGAGCTCCGCGGCGAGAAACTCCCGCTCGGCAGCCGCGCGGCTCGCGCGGATCGGATCCGAGAATGCCTCGGCCTCGCGGAGCTCGTCCTCGATCTCGTCGAGGCGGTGCCGGTACGCACGCCGCGCCTCGGCATCGAGCAGCGCACCGGCATCGCCGTGATCGCTCGCGTCACTCGAGCCGGCGAGATCGAGCACGTGCAGCTCGCGCCCGGGCTCGGCGACGAGCCGCGCCAGGTAGTGCAGGCCCAGACGATCTTCGAAGTGGAACGTACGTCCCCCATGACGGACCAGCCATCGTTCGCCGTCACGGACGAGGGACCACGCCGGCGGGGCTGGCGGAGCGGCCTCGGGTTCTGCGCTCGCATCCGGCTCGCCGAGCGCCGCCTGCGCCGCGCGGACCCGTGCGAGCGCGATGGTGGCGCCGGCTGCTTCGGCACGCGCGCGTGCGCCGGCGAGCCAGCGCGCAGCCTCGTCGCGCTTGCCGAGCAGGGTGGCCGCGAGGCCGAGGTAATAGGCGACCGGACACTCGACGATCACGCCAACACTGCCCCAGCACACCCACAGCTCGGACGACGTGCACCGCTCGTAGGCCAGGCGGGCCAGCTCGACGTCTCCGATACACGCGGCGACCTCGATCTGGACCGCGATCGCGAGCGGCTCGTCGAGCAAGTGCTCTGGCTGCTGCAGCAGCTCGAACGCCTGACGCGCTCCGTCGGCATCCCCGGCGTCAGCTCGCAGCAACGCCACCATCAGGTGACGATCCTCGACGGCGAGCGTGTGCCCGAGCGCGGGCTCGAGCGCGAGCGCTTCCTGCACGCGGTTCTCCGCGCGCAGTCGCCGCCATCGGTGTACGAGCACGCACTGGGCCGCCTGGGGGGCGCCTGCTTCTGCGACCAGCGCATTCGCTTCCGCGATGAGCGCGTCGCATTCGGCGAAGCGACCCTCCTGCAGGGCGCGCATCGAGTGCAACAGCGGCGTGCGCCACAGATGACGCGGCAGGCGGAGGCGCTGTGCGACGCGGTCGTAGGCATCGATCCGCGCGTCGGCCGCCGGCAACTCGCCGAGCTCGACGAGGTCGAAGACGAGGCGCAGGTGAGCGCGCAGCTCCTTGGCCGGATCGTCGAGCTTGGCCGCGAGGCGGGCGGCGAGCTCGTTGAGCGGCCGCCGCTGCCGCGGCGGAACGTGGACCACCATCGCCGCCATGGCGGCGTGGATGACGTCGAGCTGGGTCGGCTCGTCGCCCAGCGCGCGCGCGGCGTCGATCGCCTGTTCGGCCATCGCGACCGGTTCGCGCGGATCCGGCGCCGGCTGTAGCGCGGCCGCGAGCCGCGCCTGGACGCGAGCACGCCATCCGATCTCGTGGGCCGGCAGCGCCGTCAGCGCCTCGCGCAACAGGTCGACGAGCACCGGATCGGTGTAGCTGATGACGAAGTCGGCACCGAAGCCCACCGCCGCACGTGCGAGCGCCACCGCATTCCCGGCCGCGCGCGCGTGGGCGGCAGCACGACGAAACGCGGCGCGGCCGCCGTCGACGTCGGCAGCTCGGATGCGTGTCTCGCCGACGAGGAGGAGCAAGCGAGAGAGCGCGGTGTCGTCTCGCAGCACCGGCTCGAACGCGACGCGTGCGCGCTCGACGAGCGCGACGGCGTCCTCGTACGCGAGCGCGGCGAGCAGCGTGGACACGGCGCCGCCGACCCGCGCGAGGGTGCGGTCGACGTCGCGCGGCGCTGCCGCGAGTGCATGATGGGCGATCTCGACGGCAGGTGGCGCGTCGGGGTGCATGCGTTCGAGCGCCGCTGCCAGCGCGAGATGGAGCGCGACGCGGCGACCTGCCGGTAGATCGCGGTCGATCACCTCCCGGATCAGCGCGTGCGCGAAGCGCAAGTGGTCGTCGCGTTCGACGAGCACGCCGGCGCGCACCGCGACGTCGAGGCGTGCCCTGGTCTCGTCGAGTGACTGCTCCCAGGCGAGCGCGACGACCCGTGGATCGAACTGGACGCCCGCCACGGCTGCGACCTCGAGCGCACCGCGTGCATGCTCGTCGAGCAACGCGAGGCGCTGCCGGATGGCCTCGCGCACGCCGTACGGAATCGGCAGCTCGCCACGCGCGGCTGCCGCGAGACCGCCACCGCCGACGAGCAACCGGAGCAGCTCGTCCAGGAAGAACGGATTGCCCTGGGTCGCCTGCCAGATCGCTGCTGCGGTCGCCGCATCGATCGCGTCGCCGTGCGTGGCGATCACCGCAGCGACCTCGTCGTATGCGAGCCTGCGCAACAGCAGGGTGGTGCCTTCGCGCGCGATCCGCGCGAGCAGCGTGCTGGCCTCGCCGGTCAGGGCCGCGTCGGCATCCCGGCGGGTCGCGACGACGAGCACACGCATCCGGCGCAGCTCTCGTGCGACGAACTGCAGCAGCAGCAGCGAGCTGACGTCCGCGACGTGGAGGTCGTCGAGCACGATCGCGAACGGCCGTGCGCGCGCCGCCCCGACCAGCGTCTGGGTGACAGCCTGGAAGAACCGCAGGCGAGCGCGTGCATCGTCGCTGCCGCCGGCCGCGGCGATCTCCGGCAGCGCGAGCCCCAGCGAGTCGAAGATCTGCATCCAGGGGAGCAGCGCCGGCGCGCCGCCGCCCTCCCAGCACCGGCCCGACGCGACCGCGAAGCCGCGACGCGAGGCGGCGCCGACGATCGCGTCGGCGAGGCTCGTCTTGCCGATGCCGGGCTCGCCAGCGAGCACGAGCAGACGACCTCGTCCCGCCTCGACGTCGTCGAGCGCACGTGATGTCTCCTCGAGCTCCCGGTCACGACCGACCAACACCCGCCGACCATATCGCGACTGCGGCCCACGCGGCTCCGG
>JAIOII010000224.1 GCA_019912685.1 Kofleriaceae bacterium | reverse complement strand
CCGCGAGGAGCTGGCCGCCGCCGCAGCCGACGTCGAGCACGCTGGCGCCGCGCACCGGACCGACCGCCTCCTCGATCGCGTCGAGCTGGATGCGGGCGCGGCGGTCGGCCGCCGCGTCGTCGACCGGCTCGTGCGCGGTGTAGTCCTGCGCCGCATAGAAGGCGGCGAGCGCCTGCGCGTCGGGACGCGGGTTCACGAACTCGAAGCGGCAGCGCCGGCAATGAGCGAGCCCCAGGCGCGCGTCGCCGTCGAATCGCCCGCCGATGGTCCGGTCCGGCACGGGGAGCGCGTCGAGCGCACGTCCTGCGCACAGCGGGCACGCCGCCAGCGTCTCGGTCCCGTACGTCGACGGCATCGCCGGATTCTACGACTCGGAGCGCCCTTGATCTGGACGGTGCAGGGCGATATCAACCCGACAATGATCAAGCGCCCGAAGATCGCAATCATCGGCGCCGGCGGCAACGTCGGCGCGGCCGTGGCCCAGTGGGCCGTGCAGAAGGAGCTCGGTGAGCTCGTGCTCATCGACATCAAGCCGGGTCCGGCCGAGGGCCGCGCGCTCGATCTCGCCCAGTGCGGCCCGTGGGAGGGCTTCAACGGCCACCGCTACGTCGCGACCGACAAGGCCGAGGCGATGGCCGGCGCCGACGTCGTCGTGATGACCGCCGGCGTGCCGCGCAAGCCGGGGCAGTCGCGCGAGGAGCTCATCAACATCAACGCCGGCATCGTCAAGGGCATCTGCTCGGACGTGAAGAAGCACGCGCCCGACGCGGTCCTGATCGTCGTGTCGAACCCGCTCGACGCGATGGTGTTCGTCGCCAAGCAGGTGACCGGCTTCCCGCGCGAGCGCGTGATCGGCTCGGCCGGCGTGCTCGACAGCGCCCGCTTCCGCACGTACCTCGCGATGGCCGCCGGCGTGTCGGTCGAGGACGTCCAGGCGATGGTGCTCGGCGCGCACACCGACAAGGACATGGTGCCCATCGTGTCGAACGCGATGATCGGCAACGTGCCGGCGGCGAAGTTCCTGTCGCCCGAGAAGCTGCAGGAGGTCGTCGACAACACCAAGAAGGGCGGCGCCACGCTCACCGGCCTCATCGGCACCTCGGCGTGGCTCGCGCCCGGCGCCGGCACCTGCCTCATGGTCGAGGCGATCGTCCGCGACCAGGGGCGCGTGCTGCCGTGCTCGGTCGAGCTCCAGGGCGAGTTCGGCATCAAGGGCGCCTTCCTCGGCGCTCCCGTCAAGCTGACGGCCGCCGGCGCCGTCGCGGTCTACGAGATCGAGCTCTCGGCCTCCGAGAAGGAGGCCTTCGGCAAGGCCCACGCCGCCAACACCGAGCTCATGAACATCGCCCGCGGCTTCCTGGGCTGACGATCGACTTTCGGACTTCCCTCGCGCGGCCGGGAGGTAGGCTTGGCGCGAGAGGAGGTCCCATGGAGCGAGCACCCCGGAGCGTCGACGCGATCGTCGACGCGCAAGTGCAGCGGTGGCTGGCCGAGCGGCAGCGGATCGGGACGCCGCCGGCGGCGCCGCCGCCGGTGATCACGGTGTCGCGCGAGTTCGGCGCGCGCGGCGCGGCGGTCGGCAAGCTGGTCGCCGACCGCCTGAAGTTCTCGTTCTGGAATCGCGAGCTGCTCGGCGCCATCGCGGCGCACGCGCGCGTCGATCCCGCGATGCTGGAACGCTTCGACGAGCACCACCCGTCGGTGCTGGCCGAGACCGTGAGCGGCTTCATCCCGTCCGCGCATGGCGTGAGCCAGCTCGACTACGTCCGCGAGCTGACGCTCGTGGTCCGCGACCTCGCCGCGCGGGGCGGCGCCGTCCTCGTCGGGCGCGGCCTCAACTTCATGATCGACCCCGGGCGCGCCCTGCGCGTGCGCTTCGTCTGTCCGCTCGATCAGCGCGTCCAGGAGCTCGCGGAGCGCGACGGCATCTCCACGGACGACGCGCGCGCCACGATCGCCGAGGCCGATCGCGATCGCCGCGCCTTCGTGCGCGACCTCTACGGCCGGGACATCGACGACCCGGCCGGATACGACCTGTGGATCAACACCGGCACGATCGCGCTCGACACCGCCGCCGACCTCATCGTCGCCGCCGTCCGCGCGCGCTTCCCGCAGGCCGTCAGAACGGTGACTGGATGAGCGTGCCGCTGAAGCTGCCGGTGACGGTCGCGCCGTCGGTCGCGCTGTACTCGCCGATGCGGAGCGTGCCGTCGCCGACGAGGCCGACGAGCACGAAGCCGTTGGTCGCCGGCGTGTAGTGGTAGACGACGCCGACGACGTTGCCGAGATCGATCGGCAGGTCGGTGTTCGCCGCCATCAGCGAGGGCTCGACCTGGAAGACGATGATGCCGGCGGTGCCGTCGGCGAGCGCCGCCACCACCGCGACCTGCGCCTTCGGCGGCATCGCGTTCGGATCCATGCCCGAGGTGCTGCCGACGCCCGTGACGGACAGGGGCGTCCCGTTGACCGTGCCGCTCACCGAGCCGCTGCCGGTGGCGAACGGATCGGGCGCGCCCGTCGTCCCCCAGCGCGTCGAGAACGAGCCGCTCAGCGAGCCGATCTCCTCGAAGCACGGCGGCTCGCGCAGCGGCGCGGTGATCACCGGCGGACCGCCCGCCAGGTCGGCCTCGAGCGCGGCGCGCCGCCCCGACACGAACGCGCGCACGTCGTTCACCGCCGTCGCGAACTGCTCGCGATCGCCGACCAGCACGACCGGCCGCACGAGCTCTTCCATGCGATCGATCTCCGCGAACATCGCGTCGACGTCCCACACGTCGTCGAGGACGGCGCGCAGCCGCTCGACGTAGCGGTCGCGCGTCTCGGGCAGCTGGTAGAGGCGCCGCGGCAGCATCGTCGTCACCTGCACCGCCGTGCTGCCGCCGCCGCCGAACGGGTTGTCGCGCGCCTCGAGCACGCCGTCGACGCCCCAGGGCAGGAAGTGGAACTGACCCGAGACAGGGTCGTGATACGCGTAGAAGTTGTTGGCGTTGCCGGTGTAGCCGTCCCAGTGGCCGACGAGGGTCTCGGTCGCCCAGAAGGTCAGGAACCCGTCGACGTCGACGAGCGGATCGAGCGCGGCGAGGAGCTGCGCGTCGGTCGCCTCGAGCGCGGTGGTCAGCGCGGCGAGATCGGTGCGGTCGTTCTCCGCCTCGTTGGTCTTGAGCTCGAAGGTGCCCAGCCAGCCGGCGCGGAAGTCGGAGAGCGTGCCCTCGTACAGGTTGCCCTCGTCGTCGTCGAAGTGCCGGCGCAGCATCGGCTTGGTGATCGCCTCGACGTTCACGTAGAGGCCCATGTCGTTGCCGTTCACGCGCACGCGCGCGAAGTTGCAGCGCGACGCCGGCACGCCCGCGGCCGCGAACGTCTGGTACGTGAGGCACTGCTTGATGTAGCTCGGGTCCTGCTTCGCGTTGTTGAGCGTGAGCGTCTTCAACCCGGCGAACCTCTGGTCGGGGACGAACTCGTCGAACTTGAGCTTCAGGCTCGGCTTCTGCGTGTCGAGCGAGCCGAGGAATCCCTTCTTGCGCACGCCCACGCTGGTGAAGACCTGCCCGTCGACGCGCACGACCCCGGAGAAGTACGTGAACGGGCTCTCGAACGGCTCGGCGAGGCAGTTGCCGAACAGCGCCGTCAGCCCGCGGGTCTGGAAGCGCAGGGCGTCCCAGTCCGCCTGCGCGACCTCGATGTCGACCTCGAGGATCCGCGTCGGGTCGTAGACGGCCTCCGACGGGTCGGGGCCACCATCGTCATCCCCGCCGCCGCCGTCGCTGCACGCGACGACCGCGGACGTGGCGAGAAGCACCACTACCAGGCGCACGAAGCTCATCCTCGTCACGATTGTGCACCGAGAATGCCACGCCCATCCCTGCGATTTCGTTGCGCGCCGTCACGGCGCTGCCTGGCGAAATCCCACGCCGCCGCGCTTTCCTACGGCCGCGCGTCCACGATCACCTACCTGCGCACACGCGTCACTTCGTGTACCGGTCGATCCACGCGAGCACCTCGTCGTGCCAACGCTTCGAGTTGAGCGGCTTGAGCACCCAGTGGTTCTCGTCGGGGAAGTGGAGGAAGCGGCTCGGGATGCCCTTGCGCTGGAGCGCGGTGAACGTCGACATGCCCTGGGTGTCGACGACGCGGAAGTCGTTGCCGCCGTGGATGACGAGGGTCGGCGTCTTCCAGTTCTTCACGTGCTCGATCGGGTTGTGCTTGGTGTAGCCCTCGGGGTTGTCCCACGGCGTGCCGCCGTGCTCCCACTCGGGGAACCACAGCTCCTCGGTGTCGTAGTAGGCGAGGCGCTCGTCGAGGTTGCCGTCGTGGCAGACGAGCGCCTTGAAGCGATCGGTCTGGCCGTTGATCCAGTTGATCATGTAGCCGCCGTAGCTCGCGCCCAGCGCCGCCATGCGCTTGCCGTCGAGCCACGGGTACTTCGCCAGCGCGGCGTCGAGCCCCATCATCAGGTCGCGGTACGGCGCGCCGCCCCAGTCGTTGCGGATCGCGTCGGTGAACGCCTGGCCGTAGCCCGTCGAGCCGTGGAAGTCGATGAACACGACGCCGTAACCGCGGCCGGCGTACGTCTGCGGGTTCCAGCGGTAGTGGAAGTGGTCGCCGAAGCTGCCCTGCGGGCCGCCGTGGATGAGGAACGCGACCGGGTACTTCTTGCCCGCGACCCAGTTCGCCGGCTTCATCACGTAGCCGTGGACCGTGTCGCCCTTGTCGCCCTTGAACGAGAACTGCTCGTAGTCGCCCCACTGCACGGCCTTCACGCGCGCGTCGTTGAGCCGCGTCACCTGGTGGAGCTCGCTGCCGTCGGGCCGGACCGTGAAGATCTCGACCGGCATCTTCAGCGTGTCGCGCAGGAAGAGGATGCGGTCGCCGGCGACGCGCGGCTCGGCGTTCGTGCCCTTGCCTACGACGGTCGTCACCTTGCCGCTCGCGGCGTCGACCGCGAAGAGCGCGTGGTTGCCGACGTCGTCGGCCGTCGTGAAGAGCGTCTTGCCGTCCTTGCTCCAGGTCAGGCCGCCCGCCGAGCGGTCCCACGCCTCGGTCAGCGTGCGCGGCTTGCGCGTGCGCACGTCGTAGACGACGACGCGCTGGCGATCGGCCTCGAAGCCGGGCCGCGCCATCGCCGTCACCGCCAGCGACTTGCCGTCGGGCGAGAACGCCGGCGAGAAGTCGTACGCCTTGTTCGCCGCCGTGAGGTTCACCGGCTTGCCGCGGCCCGAGGTGTCGACGAGGAAGACGTCGGTGTTCGTCGTCCACGCGACGTCGCGCGTGCCGACGCGCGCGACGTACGCGACGGTCTTGCCGTCGGGCGAGATCGCGACCTCCTCCATGCCGCCGAACGGCCGGGTCGGCGCGTCGGTGGCGAGGCCGGGCGTCAGGTCCTTCGCGTCGTCGGCCTTGCCGCCGAGCTCGGGCGGCGTCCACACGAACAGGTGCTGGCGGCGGCCGTCCTCCCACTGGTCCCAGTGGCGGAAGAGGAGCTGATCGTAGGCGCGCGCCTTCACCTTGTTCTTGGCCTCGGCCTCGTCGCGCTTGACGCTGTCGGCGATCGTCCTGGCCGCGGGCCACACGTCGAGGACGACGACCATGCGCCGGCCGTCGGGAAACAGCTCGAAGCCGCCGACGTCGAGCGGCAGCTTCGTCACCTGCTCGGCCTCGCCGCCGGCCACGGCGATGCGCCAGACCTGCGAGCTGCCGCCGCGCGACGAGAGGAAGTAGAGCCACGCGCCGTCGGGCGACCACGCCGGGCTCGTGTCGGCGTCGGGGCTCGTCGTCAGCCGGCGGGCGGGGCTGCCGCCGTCGACCGCGGCGAGCCAGACGTCGAAGCGGCCGCGGTTGGCGTCGAGGTCGGTGTCGCGGACGGAGAAGGCGACCCACTTGCCGTCGGGTGAGACCGCGGGCTCGGCGATGCGCTGCATCGCGAGCAGATCGTCGACGGTGGCGCCGCGCGCGGCGGCGGCGGAGACGGTCGCGCAGACGAGCGCGGCGGCAGGTACGAGCGAGTGGACAAGACGAGACGAGAACATGCGCTTCCTCCGGAGAGGCCGCGAGTATTCACATCCGCGTACCGCGGAACAAGACGCCAGGCGTGCCGGCGACCCGCTCGACGGACGTGTCGCGCAGGGGCAGGGCGGCGAGCAGGCGGCGGCCGTCGTCGAGATCGAGGCCCTGGCCGGCGACGAACGTGCGAAACAGCACGAGGCCGAGCGGCCGCGCCGCCCGCGGCATGCGCCAGCGCGCGACGAAGGCGCGCGCGTCGTCGAGGTGGCACCCGCGATCGACCTCGACGACGACGAGGCTGCCGCCGGGGCGCAGCGCGCGCACGCACTCGGCGAGGCCGCGGGCGGGGTCGGGCCAGTGCTTGATCGAGCCGACGCTCACGACCGCGTCCGCTTCGCGCAGGGCAACGCCCTCGCGCTCCCCGTCGAGGACGCGGCGCCGTCCGACTTCGTGCGCGGGCCGCGGACGCTCACGGCGCGCGGCACGCGCGACGACGACGGGCCGGCCTTCGCCGTCGAGGACGGGCCCTACGTCTCGGGGCGCTGGCC